>NZ_JAFMOS010000370.1 GCF_019049755.1 Rahnella perminowiae | reverse complement strand
CTCTTGAACTCTTCTAAACGGTCGAGGTTTTTATCAATCTGACTCAATTTATTATCACGGATCTTCTGTATATTCTCCCTCGCCTCAGCCGTGAATATACTCTCTCCCGCAGGATGGGCGATTGCGTCATTCATCATTTTGACTAGCTGGTCTTTTGCAACGCCGGAATCCAAAAGAAATAATGCCCTGAGCGCTTTTCCCTGAAAGGTATCCACCACGGTGCCGGCCAGTACCTGATTGGTCATGGTTGTGAGGGCGCGGTCACCAAACCCCATAATCCTTTGTGTCAGGGATTGCGCCTGACCGGATGACATCATGGCGGTTAATGCCCTGTCCACGGCGTCAGCATAAACTCCCAGATTATTGAGGATAAACTGCGTATCTGTTTTTATTTGCTCACCTGCCGAGGGCGCTTTCTGGCTTTTTATCTGTGCCAGTAGCGGATTAACGGAGGTCATGACCGCCGGGCTGTTAAAAAACTGATAGCGCCAGAGCAGGTTCTTATTGTCCAGCGTGGAATAGCTGTCGGCCCACGTATTAATCTGCGCCTTTCCCGTCTCACTCAGATTTATCGACGCCAGCGCGTAACCGACCATTTCCCGGTAATTAAGGTGGTCCTGAGTCAGGTCAGAGTTGAAATCGTCAATGCAGGCAATAAACAGAGGATGCTGTAACCACAGCAGGCGCAGCCCGATAAGGATGCCTGTTTTTTCCTCTACGGTACGGGTCAGTTCCCCGTAAGCGATTTCAAAATCCGTGATCCAGCGCTGTTCAAACTTATCCGCGTATTTCTGCCAGGCTTTGTTCACTGCATTGAGTTTCCATTTCGCCCGGCTTTCTGCGTATATTTTTTCCAGTTCTTCATAGGAGGGCGTCGTCCCCTTCAGGTCGAATCCGGCCCCGTTCAGCACCGTTTCAATACTGTGCCGTGAAGCCTTCTCCGGGAAGGTCTGGTCAAACTGCTGTTCTTCAGCCTGTCTGATGACCCGCTCCAGCCCTTTGATATCGTAATAGGTCGCAAACTCCACGCCCAGCTCATCGCGGTAGCGTTTATGCATCAGCGTCATGTCATCACACCAGCCGGTCAGCTCATGCGCGATGCCAATCGGGTCATTGACTGCCATGATAAGCGGTTTTACCGGCGTGCCGTCGGGTAACGTGCCGCGCGATGCTAAAGCGGTCAGGGTCACACTTTCTTTTCCGGCACGTTCAGTGCTCCAGGGGTAAAGCGTGGTGCGCGGACGAACAGCATCGGCCGCAAAAGTGTAAAACGGCGAGGGGTCGGGTATGTCGCTGATACTGGAAATGTTGCTGATACGGGAAATATCAGTGGAAAAAGGTAACTTCCCGGCGGGACAGGCAGGCCCCGGCGGCTGATAATCAAGTACGGTTTGCAGGGGCGCCTGCGTGGCCTGTGCAATGCCCTTTTCCTCTTCCGGAGCGTTCCATTGCCAGGGTTCTACCTGCTGCATACGGGCCTTTCGTTTACCGGCATCAGTGGCATAAATGTCCAGCAGGGCCGGGTTCCATTTAGCCGGTGTATAGGCCAGCCAGAGCGTGCTGGTGAGAGCCAGCTTATCCAGCACAATGAATTCAATATTGGCGGATTTATGGAAACCTCTTTCGCAATCCGACGTGTATTTGGGCTGTGCGGAAAGGGCGTCATTCTGCTTCCACAGTCCGCCATCTGGCGTGATGCTCCAGGTTTCCCAATGTGCATCGGCTTCGTACCAGACGTATAAAAAACCGGCGCGCATGGCGCGTAAACCGTAGTCATAACCGGTGGTTTTAGGGAAATCGATTTCAGGTTTAGCCCATCCCGGCAGTTTAGGGGAGAGTGAGTCCGGTATCGGGGCATAACGCACCGGCAGAATGGCCGGGCCGCCCGGCTGACAGCGGGGACAAATTACGACTGCAGGCTGACTCATGACAACAGCTCCTTGTTTTTGTGCGTGGCAACAGCCTGGCGCGAACATTCACTGGCCAGCCGCTGCCAGTCCTTTGATGTGAGTGCGCAAATGCGCTGGCGATAGCGTATATCGGCTGGCTGAGTCTCTGTGGATAGCAGATATTGAAACTCAGGACTCAGATCGATGTGCGGGTGATAGCGCAGGACGTGAAAGGCAAATAATGCGCGCTCATCAAAGGTGGTAATGACGGGCGAATGGGCAATGCGTTGCAACGCGAGTTCTGCCATGCTTCGTAATGCAGCCTCGCTCCTGCGTGAATCGTGCCTGGTCAGATCGCGGTATTGCCTGAGCGCCTGATTAATGATCCCGACGCGTTCCAGCATTGCATTGTCATTTTCCTGCAAGGCCAGGGAGAAGGTCAGCAAAGGTTGCGGGGATGTGGTGTGTCGGCGGGAAACAAGCCGGCCGTCGCCGTCCGGGAAATGCCACCCTGACAGGATGCCCAACATGCGCTGTTGCTGGAAACTACTCAGGTGCGGCCATAGCGTGTTATTCACTGCCGGATCAAAGTAACGCAGTAAAATATTGCCGCCTTCCTTCAGCTTTTGTACTGCAGTACTGCCCAGTTGACGGGCAACAACGCTGGCAGGCTGCATGCTGGTCAGCCAACCGCACAGGGTGCGACCGCAACCGGCCATCAGTTTTGCCGGATCGATTTCCTGCAGTGACCGGATGATGCTTTCTTGCAGCAAGGTTTGATCCTCTGGCCGGGCGAGGTCGAGTGTTATCAGCCACGGGTAATAAGATTGTGGTATTGAGGCATGCCGCAAGGCGACGGGTTCCGGGCGGCGTTCTGTCAGGGTGATAAGCCAGGGAGACGTAATGTTAAGTTCCAGTTTCGCCGGATCAATCAACAGAAATACGTTTTCTCCGTTTCGGAGCAGATGTTCACTCAGTTCGTTAAAGATTGTTGTCGCCTGTTGTTTAATTGCCGTATCGCCGTAATCAAACAACACCTTTTCTTTGTCATATTCCAGAGTCGTCATTTCATTCATCCTTTAACTCAGGCTTACCGTCGGTCCCTGACCCGCCGCCGCTTCGTCTATCATCGAAGCGCAGTGTTCCGGTAATTTCAGCGATGCATTCTGGCTGTCCGGCCCGACTTTTTGCAGCGTGGCACTTTTCACTGACACACTGCCCGGCCCGCCGATTTCCACGTTACCGCCTTTGATGCGAATAAAACCGCCGCCGCATTCAAGCAGCAGTTCGGTTTTGGCTGAAACAGTCACTTTGCCGTCGCTGCTGGCGATCGACATGTCTTTCTTCGAGAACATATCCAGTGCATCACTTTGCGCCTGGATCTGGATCCGGCCGGCGGCAGCAAACATTTTGATGCCCATGGCTTTGGCGAACAGACTGAGAATTTCCCCTGAGGCGATACGCAGTTTTTGCGCGATGCTGATATCGGCATTCTTGCCTGCTGTGGCAATCAGGTTTTCACCGGCGGAGAGTTGCAGGCTGGCTGGGGTAACTTGCGCGATCCCGGCGGGTGCAGAGAGAAGCAGGGCGCGCTGTTGTAATTGTTTAAGCGTGTCATTCATCAGGCTGGCTTGTTTTTCGATATCGGCCAGCTCTGCTTTGGCCATTTTCGCGGCGGTGTGAAGGCTGATCGCTTCACGATGTGCTGCTTCCAGTTCGTCAAGCGCTTCATGCATATCGAGAACTTTTCCCTGCGCCTGAAGCTGACCGTCGGCACTGATAAAAATACCTTTGGCGGCACGGATGGCACCCCAGTGATCTGTTCGCAGTTCGAACCCTTCACCACGCTGTTCTTTCTTGTTATCCACCAGGTGCCCGATACTGACCTGGCTTTTACCGTATTCCGTGGCGACTTTGACATGCTCTTTACCGCGTTCGTCGTCGAGCCTGAGTTTGTTGTTTGCCGGTGTGCGCAGTACGTTTCGTTTATAGTTTTCAATAGTCACATGATCAGGGTGGCGGGAGTCGTGAAGGGCATGAGCGATATACGGCTTATCGGGATGCCCGCCGTCGAAGGCTACAGCAACTTCCGTCCCTGCCAGCAAAACCAGATGTAACCCGTAAGTATCCCCGGCATAGGCACGGGCCAGACGTATCCACGGGCTTTCATAGCCATCTTTCCAGGTATCGAGGTCAAAGTTGAAATTCAGGCGATAGCGGCCATCTTTATCGATATGGCTGTAGATGTCGTTCGGGCTGATACTGGTGATACGTGCCGGTACGGTGCCGATTATTTTCGGACGCGCCCGCAATGCAGGACGAAATCCGACGGTTTCACTGTATGGAATGCCGGCGAAAGTCACCTGATAGGACGTGCTCCGTGATGCGCGGGCAACGGTTCCGGTGATCAGAATGCCTTTCCCGTAAGCTTTCGGAATGATGCCGTCGATTTCTAACATTTGCCCCGGCGCCAGCCGGGTAGCGTTGGTTTTACCCCATAGCTGATGCTGATCGTTCAGGTCACGTTCATGGCGCAGAAAGGCATAAAACCCGGCGCTGTCCGGTTCTGGTTTCTGTACGCCGCCTGTGTTCAGAAAGCCTTCGGCATAGTGATAAATATTGCCGGTGGTGGTTTTATCCTCTGGCACCACACTGTTTTCCACCGCCAGCGTATTTGCTGCATCGCGATAGTTGTAATCCTTTACCCTGACGGCACTTTCGACGATCTGATGCAGTGCTGACAAAGACCAGACGGACTCTGCGGCGTTATCGTTCATGCCCGAGACATCTTTCACCGGCAGTTTGACATCAAACTGGTAGTACTGCTGGGCATCGCCAAATATCACCACTTCTTCCTTGAGGCGGTTGTCCATTTCGAAAGTAAACCAGATCCCCACTTCGGAAAGCAGGCGGCGGATAAAGTCGAAATCGGACAGTTGCCACTGGGTGACTAACTCACGACGCGGATAACTCTGGCTCAGACGAAACTCAAACTGCCAGCCCTGATAGCGGTGATTATCCCGCAGGATTTTTTCAACGATTTCCGGTACTGACATGTTCTGATAAATGGCGCACCGGCGTGTGTGGTCGAGCAGGACCAAATGGGGTTCGAGTGTCAGGCGGTAGTGTGCTTCATCGCGGGATTCTGACACGCGGACAAACTGAGTGATAACGCCGTGCACCGTGCGTTGTACCTGCGGGGGCGTAAAAATATTGAATGCTGTCGCCGGTAAAGATTGCATGATGAACGAGGCGTCCTGCATCAGAATAGTCTGCGGATCGATGTCCTGAATCACGCTGGTGACGTCGACGACATAACGGTAGGCCCGGCTCAGATGTTCGCTGGCGACAAAAGATTCAACATCGAGCGGAGCACTACTGTTGTGGACGGCGAGCTGATAACGGTTTAGGGAGCTGACAATGTTCAGAGGCGTTGAAGAGGCAGTATCCATACCTGAATTCCTTGTGTGTGATAAACGTTTCAGTGAGATGTCGACACGCTACCGCCCGTAGCCGTAAACCAAGGCCCATGAGGTCGTGTCTGTTCCGTGTTCTGGTGACGGACCTCGTGGTCATTTTCCGGTCCGTCGGAAAAGTGAAAATCAGCCGCCTATCTGTCGGGTAGCCACTGATGTAATAACTGTTCCAGTTGCAGGTTGAGCCCTACGCTCAGAAGCAGCGTTATCAGCAGCAGTCCACATCCGATTAACCGGGGAGAACGCAACCAGCCACCGTGCCTGATAAAGTGGCGGTTTATGATTACCGGCGTATTCAGAGGGAAATCAAAGGCAGGAACTAACTCGTTGAGTTCATTGAGAAGTACCTGACGGGCAGGTGCTGACTTATCGCGATAGATGCCCTGAAATCCGAGCGCCAGTGCACGTTGAAAACACGTCAGGACGCGGATATCGGGCGAAGGCTGCTGCAGTACCTGACGAATGCGTTCATACAGTTCTTCGCCAGCCTGGAATGTCTGAAAGAAACGAACTTGCAGGGGCTGATTCTGCCAGGCGACACGTTGACTGGTATTTCCTGAAGCGGATTCATCAAGCAAAGCACACTGTGTGTAAGTGATATGATCAATATTCTCAACCGAGATATTTTGGTCTTTAAGGGCTTTACGTACCGCATCAACCTGAATAATGCCCTGCTGATAAAAAGGCTCCCCTGTCGGCTGATCGTTTCGTCTTAGCGATATAACCAGTAACCAGGTGCCCTGAAGCAATCCATCAATAGACGTCATGAGTGAATATGTCCGTGAGGTTAAAAATAAAACCGGCAATAAAATTAACGCGTCAGGGATTAAGCTTATAACGACACAACAGGGAGGGATATAAAAATGAATATGGCCTGTTTAATTTAATTCCTGAATGTTCAGGGGGTTGCAGGGAGGTTGTTTACGTTCAGGCCCCTTCTGACGTGGCTTGTGGCGATATTGTTTTGTCATTCAGGCTTGTGCGTGAAATTTTTCAGTCACACAAGTGTGCTGATTTTCAGATAATTAGTAC
>NZ_JAFMOS010000371.1 GCF_019049755.1 Rahnella perminowiae | reverse complement strand
GAATGTGAAATCGGGCCCAGATGTACACTGCGTGCGGTATTTTGTTAAAAAGTTATATTTGTAAAGTTGCGTATGTACTAACAGGAAGAAAAAATCTATAGTGAGCCCCTTCACGGCTCTCAATCAGATTGGTCGATTTATGTCTACTTCTTATGTCCAAAATTGAGAGATGCGTCGTATTTTTTTGACTCAACCTTTTAACGTAAAACAAAAGAAATCATAAAGTGAACGCCAAAACCTCTGCTTTTATCATCACGTTTCTGTCATTTTTTAACCCGGTATCTGTCAGTTATGCCCAGTCTTCGACGGCGTTACCGAAAGAGGATGCCGGTGACAGTTCCGGTTCATCAACACTGATGGTCATCAAGCGTGAAAGTACCGGGAAACTCTCCGAACTCGATACGCCGGCTGCGGTCAGCGTCATTGATGGCGACGATTTCAGAAACAGCAAAGCCCAGGTCAATCTTTCTGAAAGTCTCGGCAGCGTCCCCGGTTTACAGGTTCAAAACCGCCAGAACTATGCACAGGATTTGCAACTTTCTGTTCGCGGATTCGGTAGCCGTTCCATGTATGGCGTGCGCGGCGTGCGTATTTACGTTGATGGTATTCCGGCCACCATGCCGGACGGACAGGGGCAAACGTCTAATATTGATCTCAATTCCGTAGACCGCGTTGAAGTGTTGCGCGGGCCGTTTTCGGCACTGTATGGCAATTCTTCAGGCGGCGTGGTGAATGTCGATACCCAAACGGGTTCACAGCCTGCCAAACTGGAAGCGGGTACGTATTTCGGCAGCTATGGATCGTTTCGTAACAGCATTAAAGCCAGCGGCGCAACCGGAGACGGCACGCATGCCGGTGATGTGAATTATCTGATTTCCGGTTCCCGTTTCACCACTGACGGTTACCGCGACCACAGTGGTACGCAGAAAAATCTCGGCAATGGCAAACTGGGCGTGCGTATTGATGATGCCAGTACCCTGACGCTGATGTTTAACAGCGTGTCCGTAGATGCCAATGATCCGGGCGGCCTGACAGAATCTGAATGGCACGATGACCCGAAGCAGGCTAAACGTGCCGATCAGTACAATGCCCGTAAGAGTCTGGATCAGACCCAGGTCGGATTACGCTATCAGCGACAGATGAGCGAAAACGACGAGTTCAGCCTGATGACCTATCACGGCGAGCGTCACACAACGCAATACCAGACGATTCCTGCGGCATCGCAGAAAAATCCGCTGAACGCGGGCGGGGTGATTGTTCTTGAACGTAAATATTCGGGTGTGGATACCCGCTGGAAACATGACGATCAACTAGGTTCTGTGCCGTTCTCGGTCACCGGCGGTCTGGATTATGAAACCATGACTGAACGTCGTTTCGGTTATGAAAATTTCAACAGCGAAGGCGATCTGGGCGTCAAAGGTGACGAGCGTCGTAACGAAAAGAACGTCATGTGGAACCTCGATCCTTATCTGCAAACCACGTGGAACCTGACATCGCGCTGGACGCTGGATGCCGGTGCGCGTTACAGCACGGTCAGTTTCGACTCGCAGGATTATTACATTACCGGCCGCAATCCTGATGACAGCGGTTCGCGCCGTTATCATAAACTGCTGCCGATGGCGTCCCTGAACTATGCCGTAACGCCGGCACTGAACACCTATATTTCTGCCGGTCGTGGTTTCGAAACGCCGACCATTAATGAACTGTCTTACCGTAGTGACGGCCAGTCTGGCCTGAATCTGGGGCTGGAGCCTTCCACCAGTAACACCGTGGAGCTGGGCAGCAAATGGCGCGTGGGTAACGGTTTAGTGACCGCAGCCGTATTTCAGACTGATACCGATGATGAGCTGATTGTGGCAAAAAGTGTCGGTGGACGTTCGAGCTACACCAACGCGGGTAAGACCCGTCGCCGTGGTCTGGAATTGTCGTTAGATCAGCAAATTGAAGAGAACTGGCGCGTGAAAATGGCCTGGACGCTACTCGATGCGACCTTCCGCAACGAGACCTGTGGTGCGGGCGATTGCACACCCGCAGGCAACCGTCTGCCTGGAATTGCGCGCAACATGGGCTACGCTTCCCTTGAGTGGGCGCCGCCGGAAGGTTGGCATGCGGGTGCCGATGTGCGCTACATGAGCGACATCGAAGTGAACGACGAAAACAGTGAACAGGCACCGGCTTATACCGTCGCCAGCGTGAATGCGGGGTACCGCTTCAACTGGAGTAACGTGACGCTTGATCTGTTTACCCGCGTCGACAATCTGTTTGACAGAAATTATGTCGGTTCTGTGATCGTCAATGAAGGCAATGGGCGTTATTACGAACCTGCGCCTGGCAGGAATTACGGTGGCGGCGCTACGCTTTCTTATAGTTTCGAATAATTTACAGTCCGCAAGCATTTTACGAACAGTAAGAACGTTCAGTCAGTAACAACACGAACCACGCAGTGTTGCCTGTTACCTGCAATTCCTGACGCAGGCAGCACCTGCAAGGAATGACACCCGGTGAGAACCGGATGTTCTTGAAGATTCAGGTCGTCCCTGAATCGACGATTATAAAAAATCAGTAAGGTCATCAACTATGGAAACGAAAGCCTCGTTATCACGCATCGTCGTCATAATTACCGCTTTGTTCGCCGCGTTAAGCGGGATTTATCTTCTTGTCGGCGGTATCTGGCTGGCAAAATTAGGGGGTTCTCTTTATTACATTATCGCCGGTGTTATTTCGCTGGTGACTGCGTGGCTGCTCTACCGCCGCCGCTCGTCTGCATTATTGCTCTATGCAATCTTCCTGTTCGGCACCACTGTCTGGGCTGTATGGGAAGTGGGCACCGATTTCTGGGCACTGACGCCGCGTCTGGACGTCACCTTCTTCCTGGGGCTGTGGATCCTGCTGCCTGTCGTATATAACCAGATGCTGGCGAAGAATGGCTTCGCCCGTGGCGCGCTGGCCGTTTCTCTGCTGTTCACGGTTATTGTGCTGGGTTACTCCATCTTCAACGACCCGCAGGTTATTAACGGCACCCTCAAAGCGGCGGATTCTGCTCCGGCAAAATCTGATTCCGGCATTCCGGATGGCGACTGGCCGGCGTATGGTCGTACTCAGGGCGGTACCCGTTACTCGCCACTGAGCCAGATCAATGATAAAAACGTCAGCAAGCTTGATGTAGCCTGGACTTTCCGTACCGGTGATCTGAAGACCCCGAACGATCCGGGCGAAATCACTGACGAAGTGACGCCAATCAAAATCGGCGACATGCTTTACCTGTGTACACCGCACCAGAAGCTGTTTGCTCTGGATGCCGCGACGGGTAAAGAGAAGTGGAAGTTCGATCCTGAGCTGAAACCAAACCCAACCTTCCAGCACGTCACCTGTCGCGGTGTGTCTTACCATGAGACCACGCCAGCAGCAGAAGGTAACGCGACTAACGGCGCCGCGCCTGCTGTCTGTTCCCGTCGTATCATTCTGCCTGTCAACGATGGTCGTCTGTTTGCGCTGGATGCCGAAACCGGTGCACGTTGCCCGGCATTTGGTAACAATGGTGAACTGAACCTGCAAGGCAACATGCCTTATGCGACACCAGGCCACTATGAGCCAACTTCACCGCCAATCATCACCAAATCAGTGATTATCGTGGCCGGTGCGGTGACCGATAACTACTCAAACCGCGAGCCTTCCGGCGTGATCCGTGGCTTTGATGTTGAAACCGGTAAACTGCTGTGGGCTTTCGATCCGGGTGCTGCTGAACCGAATAAATTGCCGGCTGATGGCCAGCATTTCACACCAAACTCCCCGAACTCATGGGCACCTGCGGCTTATGATGACAAACTGGATCTGGTTTACCTGCCAATTGGCGTGGCAACGCCGGATATCTGGGGCGGTAACCGCACACCGGAGATGGAACGTTATGCGAGCGGCCTGCTGGCGCTGAATGCGACCACCGGTAAACTGGCCTGGTTCTATCAGACTGTTCACCACGACTTGTGGGATATGGATGTTCCGGCGCAGCCAACTCTGGCTGATATTACTGACAAGAACGGCAACAAAGTTCCTGCGATTTATGTCCCGACCAAAACCGGTAACATCTTCGTGCTGGACCGCCGTGACGGTAAACTGATTGTCGATGCCCCTGAGAAACCTGTTCCGCAAGGTGCAGCGAAAGGTGACCATGTGTCTCCGACTCAGCCATTCTCGAAACTGACCTTCCGTCCTGAAGCTAAGCTGACTGGCAAAGACATGTGGGGTGCGACGATCTACGACCAGCTGATGTGTCGTGTGATCTTCCACAAACTGCGTTATGAAGGCACCTTCACACCGCCATCCGAGCAGGGCACCCTGGTATTCCCGGGTAACCTCGGTATGTTCGAGTGGGGCGGTATTTCTGTGGATACAGACCGTCAGGTGGCTATTGCTAACCCGATCGCCCTGCCATTTGTGTCTAAACTGATCCCGCGCGGTCCGGGCAATCCGATCGAGCCAGATGCGAACGATAAAGGCGGTTCCGGTACCGAGACGGGTATTCAGCCGCAGTACGGCGTGCCATTTGGCGTGACGCTGAATCCGTTCCTGTCTCCGCTGGGCTTCCCATGTAAACAGCCTGCATGGGGTTACATTTCCGGTGTTGACCTGAAAACCAACGATATCGTGTGGAAAAAACGTATCGGTACCGTGCGCGACAGCTCACCATTACCGCTGCCGTTCAAAATGGGTATGCCAATGCTGGGCGCACCGGTTTCTACCGCCGGTAACGTGTTCTTCATCGCGGCAACCGCAGATAACTACCTGCGCGCGTTCAACATGAGCAACGGTGATAAACTGTGGGAAGCACGTCTGCCAGCAGGCGGCCAGGCGACCCCGATGACTTACTCTGTGAATGGCAAACAGTACGTTGTTATCGCAGCAGGCGGTCACGGTTCGTTCGGCACCAAACTGGGCGATTACATCATCGCTTACGCACTGCCAGATGCTGACGCTAAGTAATCAGGTGTCATAAGATCTGAAATTTGAAAGGCCGCGAAAGCGGCCTTTTTTGTCACGACCGCGCGGGTAACTTTAGCCTTCACGCGATGATGTTCCTTACGTTTTCTTCAGGCACCCAGCCTGATTCCCCGGATTTTTTACATGCCCAGAACCAGCCATTGAGCTTTTTCTCCAGTGTGAGGATTTCCCCCGGAACAACCGATAATTCATATGCCGTATATTTTTCAGTGCAAATTCCCACCAGACGAGCTACAACGCCCGCAACCACCGTGCCGGATTTCCCGCGTAAACGCCTTTCACCGTGATGTCTTTCGTCACTACGCTTCCTGCACCAATCACTGTACCATCGCAGATTGTGACGCCCAGAATGGTCGCACCGCTGCCAATGGAAACATCGTTACCCACGTGAATTCTGGCCCATGAGTTTCGTTCCGCATCAGGCCTGCCGGTTTTAAACATATCATTAGCAAACATCACACCGTGGCCGATAAAGCAGTTTTCCCCGACAGTGACATATTCACAAATAAAGGTATGCGACTGGATTTTTGTCCCCCGTCCGATGCTGGTGTTGGCCTGAATTTCCACAAAGGGTCCGACAAAAACGTCGTCATGCAAAGTGCAGTCATACACATTAGCGGGTTCGTAAATCACCACATTCTGGCCTGCTTTTATATTACGGATTTGCACGTTGCGTGAGGCGTAATACATTTTATTTCTCCTGTCTGAAGTTACCCGAACAATTTCGATGAATATTGCGGGTGATAGACCGATGAGTCTTTAGTTTTTAGATATTGGGAAGTATCGTTCATCATAAAATAGCAAGGAAAACGCGTTATGACAGATATGGACACTGGCCGCAGGATGAATAGCGGAGTGTTTTGCTGTTAATATCCAAATTATTTGAATAATAAAGGCTCTGGTAATGGAAATTAAAACAGTCTGTGATGCTGTTTCAGAAAGTGCCTGCGGGCTTTCAATGGGGGCCGTTTGGCAACATATCAGTGTCGAATGCGCGCACATTCCTGACAACGATGCCTTTCGGGTTGAGGTGTTTTTTACCTTGCTGGAAAGATTGATGAGTGAAGGGGAAATCAGACTGGCTTGTAACGGTGAATTTCTTAGCGGAACCCATGCCCGGCAATTACAGCAGTTAAAAGACGCGTGGCCCCGGGGGAATTCAGAGGATGAATTTGACGACCTCGATGATACCGGTTACTGGTTTTTAGCCCGATCACCGGCAGGAATTGTCTGGATCATGCCCGATGGCAGGGAAATCTGGACATAGGTTTCGCTATTTCCGGCAGCTTGTCACTTGCGGATAATTGCGGCAAACCAGCATGAGTTTATCTTTCGGCTCGAAATCTCTGTCTAACATGCATTGCTGGATTTTTGCAGCCTGCATTAGCGTCGGCTCGAAAGGGCGGGAGCCCAGAGGTTCCGGGTAACCACATTCGTACATGACGCTGATGG
>NZ_JAFMOS010000372.1 GCF_019049755.1 Rahnella perminowiae | reverse complement strand
ATGGCAGGTATTAAGTGGTTGTTTTTTCTAGCCCTCACTTTTTTTATTCACTTTTTTCCTTTGCTGGCATGAAGAGTGCAATCTATGATGAGACTGAGTGAGATTATTTATTAACTTTTAAATAACAAATTAATAACTGTCATTTCTCGCCAGCGTGATTGCCCGCTAAATGTGCAAAAACATCGGAACCCGGTGCATTTCCCGTCTGTATGGGGGACGGGCGCGTGCACCCTGAAATCAGCTTATAAGAGGTTTATATGGAACACCAACAGCAGCCGCAAAACGTCAGCCGCCAGAACTTTGATGACTGGATGGTACCGGTTTATGCGCCGGCGGCATTTATTCCTGTGCGCGGCGAAGGATCCTGGCTGTGGGATCAGGCGGGCAAAGATTATGTCGATTTCGCCGGCGGCATTGCGGTGAATGCACTCGGACATGCGCACCCTGAAATTCGTAAAACCCTGCATGAGCAGGCGGATAAAGTCTGGCACCTGGGCAACGGTTACACCAATGAACCGGTGCTGCGGCTGGCAAAGCAACTGATCGACGCCACTTTTGCGGACAAAGTATTTTTCTGTAACTCCGGCGCAGAAGCCAACGAAGCGGCGCTGAAACTGGCCAGGCTTTACGGCAATAAAACCGGCGGTGAAAAAAACGAAATTATCGCCTTCAAAAACGCATTCCATGGCCGCACGCTCTTTACCGTCACTACCGGCGGTCAGCCGAAATATTCTGAAGATTTTGCCCCCTTGCCAGAGGCCATTACCCATCTGCCGTTTAACGATCTGGCAGCGGTGGCCAGCCAGATCTCTTCCCGCACCTGTGCGGTGATCGTTGAACCGATCCAGGGGGAAGGTGGCGTGGTGCCGGCAGAGGCGGAATTTCTGCAAGGCCTGCGTGAGTTGTGTGACAAACATCAGGCAGTGCTGATTTTCGATGAAGTGCAGACCGGCGTCGGGCGCACCGGCGAATTGTATGCCTATCAGCATTATGGTGTCGTGCCGGATATTCTGACCAGTGCCAAAGCGCTGGGTGGCGGTTTCCCGATTGGTGCGATGCTGACCACTGACCGTTATGCCGCGTTATTCCAGCCGGGTACGCACGGCACCACTTACGGCGGTAACCCGCTGGCAACGGCGGTGGCGGGAAAAGTCTTTGCGCTGATTAACACGCCGGAGGTGTTGTCAGGTGTGCAAAAGCGTCATCAGTGGTTTGCCGATGGCCTTAAGCGCATCAACGATCGTTATCGGGTGTTCAGTGAGGTGCGCGGGCAGGGGCTGCTGTTAGGTGCAGTGATGAGCGAACGGTATAAAGATCAGGCCAAACAGCTCAATACGCTGGCGGCCGAAGAAGGACTGATCGCCCTGATTGCCGGGCCTAACGTACTGCGTTTTGCGCCATCACTGATTATTCCGGGTGCGGATATTGAAGAAGGGCTGAACCGGCTTGAGCGTGCCGTTGCGCGCCTGTGCGTGTGATTGTTTGGGATAAATGAGGTAAAACATCATGATGTTGATTCGACCTGTGCGGCCCGGCGATCTCGCCGACATCCTGCAGTTGTCAGGCAAAACCGGCATCGGTTTAACGTCTTTGCCCAAGGATGAAGCGCATTTACGCGGGCGCATTGAGCGCTCAGTGGCGACCTGGGAAGGTCGCCTGGATAAAGCCGAGCAAGGTTATCTGTTCGTACTCGAAGACACTGAACAGAAAAAAGTGGTGGGCGTCAGTGCCATCGAAGTGGCGGTCGGGCTCAGTGAACCGTGGTACAACTTTCGCCTTGGCACGCTGGTGCATGCCTCCAAAAGCCTGAACATTTATAAACCGGTGCCGACGCTTTTTCTCAGTAATGATCACACCGGTTATACCGAACTTTGTACGTTGTTTCTCGACCCGGACTACCGCCACGGCAAAAACGGACAATTGTTATCGAAAGTCCGTTTTTTGTTCCTGGCGGCATTTCGTGAGCACTTCTCCCGCAAGGTGATTGCGGAGATGCGCGGTATGTCTGACGACAACGGTCATTCACCGTTCTGGGACAGCGTCGGACGGCATTTTTTTGGTATGGAATTCGCCGAAGCCGACCGTCTGACCGGTATGGGACAAAAATCCTTTATTGCCGAACTGATGCCAAAGCATCCTTTATATACCGAGTTGCTCAGTCACGAGGCGCGTGAGGTGATCGGCGAAGTGCATCCGCAAACCGCCCCGGCGCGTGCTGTGCTTGAAGGTGAAGGGCTTCGTTACGAAGGGTATGTGGATATTTTTGATGCCGGCCCGACGCTCGAAGGTGAAATCGATCAGTTACGCGCGGTAAAGGAAAGTTGTCTGCTGCCTGTCCGGCTGGCGGAACATCGCAGCGGGCGGGACGAGCCGCTGTATCTGGTCGCCAATGAGCAATATCAGAATTTCCGTGCCTTACTGGTGCCGGGCGGCGACTCGCCGCATTCTCTGACGCTTAATGGCCGCGAAGCTGACCTGCTCAGTCTGCGCGAGGGCGATACCCTGCGTGCCGTGGCGCTTTTCCCGGGTGATACCCCGGCTCCTGCAACCCAGTTTCTCAAAAAGGAAAGTCTCGCATGATGCAACCTGCACTTTTTATTCAGGGCCAGTGGCGCAGCGGACAAGGCGCGCAACTGAACAAAACTAATCCGGCCGATAATACATTGCTGTGGTCGGCGCTGAGCGCCAGTGCTGAAGATGTCGGGGCCGCCTGTACAGCCGCACGCACGGCATTCCCTGCATGGGCACGTAAAACCGTGACCCAACGTGCTGAGGTGATTAAGCGTTTCGCGGATTTACTGACGGAACACAAAACCCGGCTGGCGGAAATCATCAGTCAGGAAACCAGCAAACCGCGCTGGGAAACGCTGACAGAGATTCAGGCCATGATCGGCAAGGTCGCCATTTCACTGGAAGCCTGTCAGCAACGCACTGGCGAAAAACACACCGCAATGCCCGACGGTGAAGCCGTGCTGCGCCACCGTCCCCATGGCGTGCTGGCCGTTTTTGGTCCGTACAATTTCCCCGGCCATCTGCCGAACGGCCATATCGTTCCGGCTTTGCTGGCGGGGAATACGCTGGTGTTTAAACCGAGCGAACTGACGCCCAAAACCGCCGAAGAAACGGTGAAATTGTGGGAGCAAGCCGGATTGCCGGAAGGCGTTCTGAATCTGGTACAAGGCGGTCGCAGCACCGGTGAGGCGCTGGCAGCCTGCGATAATATCGACGGCCTGCTGTTTACCGGCAGCGCAGGTACCGGCTATCAGTTACACCGTCAGCTCGCCGGTCAGCCTGAAAAAATTCTGGCACTGGAAATGGGCGGCAATAATGCGCTGATTGTCGAGCCGGTAGAGGATATTGATGCAGCGGTTAATCTGACTATTCAGTCAGCATTTATTTCTGCCGGACAGCGTTGTACCTGTGCCCGCCGTCTGCTGGTGAAAGAGGGAGCGGCGGGTGATGCATTTATTGCGCGTTTGCTTGATGTCACCATGCAACTGCGGGTCGGGGGATGGGATGACACGCCGCAGCCGTTTATGGGGGGTGTGATTTCTGACGTTGCAGCACGCAATATGCTGAAAGCGCAGGACGGGCTGCTGGCGCTGGGCGGAAAGCCGCTGCTGTTGCTGACACGCCCGGACCCGCTGAATACGGTCCTGACGCCGGGCATTATCGATCTGACCGGCGTGGCCGGTATTCCTGATGAAGAATATTTCGGCCCGTTGCTGAGCATTTACCGTTACAGCGATTTTGATAATGCCATCGCCCTCGCCAACCGGACGCGTTTCGGGCTCGCCACCGGGCTTATCTCTGCTGATCGTGATCAGTTTGAGCAGCTATTGTTAGAAGCCAGGGCGGGCATTGTGAACTGGAATAAACCGCTGACCGGTGCATCAAGCAATGCGCCTTTTGGGGGGATCGGCGCTTCGGGTAACCATCGTCCCAGCGCATATTATGCGGCGGATTATTGTGCCTGGCCGATGGCCTCGCTGGAAACGGACAAACTGGAACTCCCTGCGACGCTGTCGCCAGGTATTGATTTCCGTACAATCTGAGGAGACAGGAATGTCTGGATGTGAAGCAAATTTTGACGGATTAGTTGGCCCGACGCACCATTACGCCGGGTTGTCGTTTGGCAATGAAGCCTCGACTAAAAACCAGGATACGGTGGCGAATCCGCGTCTGGCGGCAAAACAGGGCTTGCTGAAAATGAAAGCGCTGGCTGACCTGGGTTTTGCGCAGGGCATTTTGCCACCCCACGAACGTCCGCATCTGAGCACGTTGCGAAAAATGGGCTTTGGTGGCAGCGATCGGGAGGTGCTGGCCAAAGCGCAGGCTTATTCGCCGCGTTTGCTGTCGTCACTGAGTTCGGCGTCTTCCATGTGGGTAGCCAATGCGGCCACGGTGTCGCCTTCAGCCGACAGCGCGGACGGGCGTGTGCATTTCACGGTCGCCAACCTGAACAATAAATTCCACCGGGCCATTGAGGCAGAAACCACGTCTGCCATTTTGCGCGCGACCTTTCATGCCGATAAATATTTTGCTCATCATGATGCGCTGCCGCAGGTGGCTGCGCTGGGGGATGAGGGCGCGGCGAATCACAACCGGTTATGTGGTGCGTACGATAAACCTGGGGTGCAGGTGTTTGTTTACGGACGTGACGGGCTGGCGACCGGCGGGAACGAACCGGTGCGTTATCCGGCACGCCAGACCCGTTTAGCCAGTGACGCCGTGGCGCGTTTACATCAGCTTGATGAAAAACGCACGGTGTTTATTCAGCAAAATCCGCAAGCCATCGACAGCGGCGTTTTCCATAATGACGTCATTTCTGTCAGTAACGGTAACGTGCTTTTCCATCACGAGCAGGCGTTTGTCAATTCAGGCAAAGCGCTGGAGGAAATCCGCCGCAAAATGGCGGCGCTTGAGCTGGATTTCTGCCCGGTTGAAGTGCCGCAGTCGAAAGTATCTCTCGACGATGCGGTCGCGACCTATCTGTTTAACAGCCAGTTACTGACCAAATCCGACGGCAAAATGCTGCTGGTGGTGCCGGAAGAATCCCGCCAGCACACCGGCGTCTGGGCGTATCTTTCTGCACTGAAAGACAGCGGTGGTCCGGTCGATCAGCTTGAAGTGTTTGATCTGCGCGAAAGCATGCGCAACGGCGGTGGTCCGGCGTGTCTGCGTCTGCGTGTGGCGCTCAACCGCAACGAACTTAATGCCATCAATGTGGCTTCGCTGATGAACGACAACCAGTTCACGCGGCTTAATACCTGGGTGGATACGCATTATCGTGACCGGATGCAGGCTAAAGATCTGGCTGATCCGCAGCTTCTGACCGAAGTGCGCACTGCGCTCGACGAGCTGACGACTATTCTCGGGCTGGGTGCGATTTATCCGTTCCAGCGCTGAGCCATCACAGGAGTGAAGGTATGTTTGATTTACTGGCGACGACGCTGTCCGGCGACGCGGTGACTGAACCTGCAGGACAAACCGAAACGCTGGACTGGCAATGGCGCGGCGAAGGCATTCTTGAGCTTTCACCGCGTCAGCCCTGTCAGGCGGCGGTGGTGATTTCTGCCGGTATTCACGGTAATGAAACTGCGCCTGTTGAACTGCTTAATCAACTGGTCAGCGAACTGCTGTCAGGTGAAAGGTTGTTGCGGGTCCGGTTGCTGGTATTACTGGGCAATCCGCCGTCAATGCGTATCAATAAGCGGTTTACCGGTGCCGATATGAACCGTATGTTTGGCGGACGTCACGCGCGTTATACACCTGATAATGAAACCCGCCGGGCGCAGGAACTTGAACAGGTGATGGCATTGTTTTATCGCAGCGCCACCGCCGCAGGGACAACTGAGCGATTCCACTATGATTTGCACACGGCGATCCGTGGTTCAAAGCATGTGCGTTTCGGGTTATTGCCGTTACAGACGCGAGCGAAAAGCGCAGCGATGCTTGCGTGGCTCGACGCCGCCGGGCTGGATGCGCTGGTGCATCATCGTTCGCCCGGAGGAACATTCACGCACTTTAGCAGCGAGGTTTTTCAGGCCGACAGTTGCACGCTGGAACTGGGCAAAGCGCTGCCGTTTGGCAGTAACGACCACACGCAGTTCACCGGTATCCGCCGTGCGCTGGAAGCGCTGGTCAGCGGCGAACCGTTGCCCGCACGCGAAGCTGCCGCGCCGCTGGTGCATTACCGCGTGGTGCAGGATGTGATCCGCTCACAGGACGATTTTCAGCTGTTTATCCCGGCTGATGCGTTGAATTTTACGGCGTTCAGGCAGGGTTTTGTGATCGCAAAAGAAAGCGGCAAAACTTACAAGGTGGAAGCAGAGGAAGAAGTCGTGCTGTTCCCGAACCCGAACGTTGCGCTGGGGTTAAGGGCAGGGCTGATGCTGGTGAAAATGTGATGAGTAAAAGCAATGTAGTTGCCATTAAAACCCCACCCCAACCC
>NZ_JAFMOS010000373.1 GCF_019049755.1 Rahnella perminowiae | reverse complement strand
TATCGTAACTTTGGCTTTTTTTGATGTATTAAGGCCTTACTATTCTTCCGTACTATGGGCAATTATTCTTGCTGTCATCTTCAATCCGCTAAAAAACCGGCTTAAACAGGTGGTCGGCGATCGTAACGGTATCGTCTCTCTGCTGACCGTTTTGATTATTTGTCTGATTGTCTTCACACCGCTGGCGATTATAACCTCGTCGCTGGCGCTTGAATTCAATACGGTTTACACCAAACTGCAGGGAAATCAGACACAGTTACCCGTGATCCTGGCGGATTTTATCCACCATTTACCACGGTGGGCACGACACTTCCTGTCGGATAACGATCTCGACAGCACGGCGGAGATCCAGAAAAAACTTTCTGATGCAGCACTTCAGGGCAGCCAGTATCTTGCCGGGAGTGTTTTCGTGATAGGTAAGAGCACGTTCGGCTTTGTCGTAGGTTTCGGCATCATGCTGTATATCTTGTTCTTCCTGATCAAAGATGGCGCTTATCTGGTCAATATGACTCTCGCCACGCTGCCGCTGTCACGCTATGTGAAGCATCACCTGTTTATGAAGTTTGCAGCAGTTTCGCGCGCGACAGTAAAAGGGACCGTTGTGGTGGCGATTGTACAGGGTGCGCTGGGCGGTGTTGCATTTTACATCGCCGGTCTGGACGGAAGTCTGCTTTGGGGCGCGCTGATGGCGTTCCTGTCGATCATTCCGGCAGTGGGATCGGCCATTATCTGGGTACCCGCAGCGATTTATTTCTTCGCGTCCGGCATGCTTTGGCAGGGGATCTTTATTGTGGTCTTCTTCGTTGTGGTGATTGGCATTGTGGATAACGTCTTACGCCCGTTACTGGTCGGTAAAGACACTAAAATGCCGGATTACCTTATCCTGATCACCACCCTGGGTGGCATGGAAGTGTATGGCATCAATGGCTTCGTGATTGGTCCGCTGATTGCAGCATTATTCATCGCCTGCTGGAACATTCTTTCCGGCAGAGATCATCAGAATAATACCGATGAGATTGATGAAGATTTTATCGAAGAAGGGAAAAAGCGTCCTGATGCCTGATGTTCTCAGCGGCTTCGACAATCCGCTGAGTTTTACCAAATATGATTATGAAGTTTTCATAACCTGGCGTAGAAATAAGAAGCAACAAATACTCTTTGTCTGAAGGGGCAATGAATGAAAAATATCATCTTAAGTATGGTCGCAAAGATCTCCAGGATGGAAGCTGATTCCAAGCAACTTACCGCTCAGGTTGAGGCTCAGTCCCTTTTGCTGAGTGCTGTATTTTTAACGCTTGGTAAAAATGGCGGCCCCCAGGAAACTATCGAAAGCGTCAATAAAGCCATCAATTCAGTGCTCGATTCTGCTGATGAGATGCTTAAATCAGACGCGACGATTTTGTTCGAACAATTCCAGGCACTTATTGAACTAACCCGGCTGATTGATAAAGCCGATCCGGAGCTGGATGCTGAAGCACTGAGTGCCATGAACGGTGTCACACCCGACTCCGGGATCTAGTGTAAAAGCATCGGTAATAAAAAAGCCCCGGCCATAAATTGCCGGGGCTTTTTGCTTTCTGATGACGGACAAAATCAGCTTATTTCGCCCAGCTTGGCTTGTTCAGGATGTGATCCTGCCAGTCTTCCACGTCATCTTCACGCACAGCGATGTAGCGTACGGAAATCTGTGCCGTGTGCATGGCTGATTTTGATGCTTTGTTCAACAGCGGATGCCACGGGAGCAACGGGCGTCCTTCACCGATCAGACGATAGGCGCAGGTTGGCGGCAGCCAGTCGAAGGTTGTCAGATTTTCGCGGGTCAGTTTGATGCAATCTTCTTCCAGCGTGAAACGACGTTCGTAGTTGCGACACTGGCACGATTTGATGTTGAGCTGATTACAGGCAACGTTGGTGAAGTAGATTTCATCGGTGTCTTCATCGATCAGCTTATGCAAGCAGCATTGTCCGCAGCCATCGCACAATGCTTCCCATTCTTCGTCGGTCATTTCAGACAGCGTTTTTTGCTGCCAAAAAGCGGGTTCAGTCATGATGTGCATCCGGTATAGAGAAAATGAGGGTGCTTATATAGACGCTTTAGCCTGCAGATGCAAGTAAAGCCGCCGGAAAACAGCTCCGGCGGAGAGGAGAAACACCGTCAGATCACGCGTGAGTTAACCTGTTTACCATTAAGTGTAGCCACAATTTCGTCACCCGCTTTTAACGGGCCGATGCCGTGTGGCGTACCGGTCAGAATGATGTCACCCGCACGCAACGTAAAGAAGCGGCTCATATAGGCAATCAGCGGCAGAAGCGGTGTCAGCATATCGCGGGTATTCCCGACCTGACGGATTTCTCCGTTGATCTCTAACCGGAGTTCAGCCTGTTGTGCATCACCAAATTCGCTCACCGGAATAAATCCGCTCATCGGACAGGAACCGTCAAACCCTTTGGCTTTTTCCCAGGGTTGTCCGGCTTGTTTGAACGCCGTCTGCAAATCCCGCAGCGTCAGATCAAGCGCCAGCCCGTAACCGGCGATAGCATTGGCGACACGATCTTCCGTCGCCTGCTTCAACGGTGTGCCGATAAGCACTGCCAGCTCGATTTCATAATGTACCGAACCCAGATCCTTCGGAATGGCAATGGGCTGACGAAAATCGCATAAGGCGGTTTCCGGCTTGATAAATAGCACCGGTTCCGCCGCTTTCTTCCCGCCCATCTCTTTAATATGATCGGCATAGTTACTGCCGACACACACTACTTTGTTGACCGGGAAATCCAGTAACGCGCCATGCCAGTCTCTGTGTTGGTACATACAGCCCCTCCTTGAGGTTAGGAATTTCAGCCGCTGAACGGGTTATGCGGTGCCGGCGCTAACGGTGCAGCAGGTGCCGGAGCGGAATCGCCGGAAATCACCGGCACCTGAGCGCCCGTAATGGCATCGGCCATCATGCCGATACTCAGGGCGAAATAGGTTGAACGGTTCCAGCGCATGATCGTGCGGAAGTTATCGTAAACCAGGAATGCGCGCCCCTGCGTATCATCCGGTGTGATAATCCATGCACGGGTGGCTGTCGAGAACAGCGGGCTGCCGTCAACCTGCGTTACGCCGCGCTGCTGCCAGTAACTGGCAGGATGCATCTGGTTGTTTTTCAGCCCCGCCAGAGCGCCATCAAAGTTAGCCGGTAATTTCACTTCCTGACCCCAGCCCTGATCGCCCTTCCAACCTTCTTTTGCTAAATAATTGGCTGTAGAGGCAAAAACATCATCGGTGTTTTTCCAGATGTCTATTTTGCCATCGCCGTTACCGTCAGCACCGTAGGTCAGATAAGAACTTGGCATAAACTGCGACTGTCCCATCGCACCTGCCCAGGAACCTTTCATCATATCGCTGGTGGCGTGTCCTGAATCGACAATTTTAAGCGCAGACATAAATTCTTTCGTGAAGAACGCTTCACGACGCCCTTCGAAAGCCAGGGTGGCCAGCGCGGAGAAGACATCTTCTTTACCCTGTATTTTCCCGAAGCTGCTTTCCATAGCCCATAACGCCACAATGTACTGCGGCTGAACGCCATAGCGGTCGCTGGCGCGGGTCAGCGCAGGCAAATTACGCTGAAACTGCTCCTGTCCCTGCTTAATTTTCCACTCAGGCAGAACGCGGGTCAGATAATCGTCGAGGGTAATTTTCTTTTCGAGCTGATTGCGATCTGAATTGATCACGCGGTCAACAAAATGAATGTTGGCGAAGGTGCTGTCTATTGTCTGCTGGCTGATCCCTTGTGTGCGGGCTTGTGCTTTGAGTTGTTCGACATAAGCCGGAAATTCAGCAGGATCCCGCCCCTGTTCAGCCAGAGATGTTTTGCCTGAAGGCGCTGCCGGTGCGGCGGCAATTGGCGGGTTAGCCGTAGTGGACGGGGCGGGAGTTTGCTCTGATGTAGCTTTCTGTGCTGCACAACCGCTGAGGATGATCAGCGGTGTTAACACGGCCAGTGCCGACAATTTCATCAATTTCTTCCTTTTGACTTCTGCAAGTGATTCATCACTCTAAGCTTTGAGCACGACAACCCTGAATGCAAGTCATGCCGTCCGAAAGTTCGAGGATTGCCGTAACAAATGTCAGGAATACGTTATTTACTGGCGTCGTTAAGATGAATATTCAATAAACTTTCTGCCGGCGGCGGAACTTGCAGATAATAACCCTGTTCTTCCAGCGACTGACGCACGTTAGCAATATCCGCCGTGGCCAGTTTTTCACGGTTCGCCAGGTTTAACATCATTGAAAATTGTGGCACGCCAAAACCTTTCAGTAATTCTTCAGGTACACGGGAAAAATCGTCTTTTTTTTCGACATACAGATAAGTCTGGTCGCGTTTAGTACTTCTATAGATCACACAAAGCATTTTTTTAACTCTATTTTATTGAAACGGTGGCTTGCCTAGATATAACTGTAACTATAACATGCTTATCGTACATCGGAATATCGCCCCCCGAGTGGTATTCCGGGGATTTAGAGTTGCTGAGACTGAGTCAGGATAGATGTCACAATCGCCAATAGAACTAAAAGGCAGCAGTTTTACCTTATCGGTTGTTCATTTACATAGTTCACAACCTGAGGTTATTTATCAGGCATTACAGGAAAAAGTGGAGCAAGCGCCTGCTTTTTTGAAAAATGCCCCTGTTGTTATCAACGTTGCCTCGCTGAACGGTGAAGCAAACTGGAAAGACATTCAACAGGCTGTCGCTTCTGCAGGCTTTCGCATTGTTGGCATCAGTGGTTGCAAAGATGAAGCGCAAAAACGCGCACTTTCCCGCACCGGCTTACCGCTGCTGAGTGAAGGCCGTGCACAGCGTATCGCCTCAGAACCACCGGCTCCTGTTGTGCCCGACAATGCCCCGGCTAAAACCCGCATTGTCAGTACCCCGGTCAGATCCGGCCAACAAATTTATGCCCGTAACAGCGACCTCATCATAACCAACAGTGTCAGCGCAGGTGCGGAGCTGATTGCCGATGGCAATATCCATATCTACGGCATGATGAGAGGCAGAGCGCTGGCTGGCGCCGCAGGCGATGCAAATTGTCAGATCTTTTGCACGCAGCTAGGCGCTGAACTCGTCTCTATCGCAGGGCAATACTGGCTGAGTGATCAAATCCCGGCCGATTATCTCGGTCAGGCTGCACGCCTTAGCCTGTTAAATAATGTGTTAACCATACAACCTTTAAACTAAGCCCTTTTGACAAGGAATCCATTCATGGCACGCATCATAGTTGTTACATCGGGTAAAGGGGGCGTTGGCAAGACCACTTCAAGCGCGGCCATTGCTACCGGTTTAGCTCAAAAAGGCAAAAAGACTGTTGTTATCGATTTTGATATCGGTCTGCGTAATCTCGACCTGATTATGGGCTGTGAGCGCCGGGTGGTTTATGATTTCGTTAACGTGATCCAGGGTGATGCCACGCTGAATCAGGCGCTTATCAAAGATAAACGCACCGAAAACCTGTTCATTCTTCCGGCTTCACAAACCCGCGACAAAGACGCACTGACCCGCGAAGGCGTAGAGAAAATCCTCAACGATTTAGCCGAAATGGAATTTGACTTCGTCGTGTGTGATTCTCCGGCGGGCATCGAAACCGGCGCACTGATGGCGTTGTATTTCGCCGATGAAGCCGTGATTACTACTAACCCTGAAGTCTCGTCCGTTCGTGACTCCGACCGCATTCTGGGCATTTTGTCTTCAAAATCCCGTCGTGCGGAACAAGGCTTAGAGCCTATCAAAGAACATCTGCTTCTTACCCGTTACAACCCGGGCCGTGTCAGCCGTGGCGACATGCTGAGCATGGAAGATGTGCTGGAAATCTTGCGTATTCCTCTGATCGGCGTTATTCCGGAAGATCAGTCTGTACTGCGTGCGTCCAACCAGGGCGAGCCGGTCATTCTGGATCAGGAATCTGATGCAGGGAAAGCGTATGACGATACTGTCAGCCGTCTGCTTGGGGAAGAACGCGCATTCCGTTTCATTGAGGAAGAGAAGAAGAGTTTCCTGAAACGCCTTTTTGGGGGATAAACCATGGCATTGTTAGATTTCTTTCTGTCCCGCAAAAAATCGACAGCCAATATAGCCAAGGAACGGCTACAGATCATCGTAGCCGAACGGCGTCGAGGGGATAGTGAACCATCATATCTGCCTGAACTGAAACGAGACATTCTGGCGGTCATCTGTAAGTACATTAAGATTGACCCCGAAATGCTGCAGGTTCAGTTCGAGCAAAAAGGTGACGATATTTCCGTACTGGAACTTAACGTCACCCTGCCTGAATCAGAAGAAGCGCCTAAATGACAGCAGCTTGTTTGCAGGTGTTTTTTTCAGTATAGCGCCCCCTGTTACCGCAGGGGGCTACTGCCCTTTATCTCGATCCCTTCTGTTATTGTCTCTGCGCCGCAAATAATCACTGTATATATATCCATGTAAGAAGCTCATTTCCCCTCTGTTT
>NZ_JAFMOS010000374.1 GCF_019049755.1 Rahnella perminowiae | reverse complement strand
ATGTAAGTCTTTCTCAAATGACTCACCATTATTTGAAGTTGAAAGTAGGATTTTGTTTATTTCAAGCAAGTCATATACATTTGGAGTCCGGTTGTGGATTTCCATATGGTCGCTCCCCCGCTAATTGAATTGCTGAATGTTGATTTCACTTCGGTCAATCGTTCTGTGATTTCAGTCTATAACGGTTATTTAGTACGAGAGAAATAACTTTTATGAGGATTACCTATATTGTTTCTTTTGATCAGTCCTTCATACTCAATAACTACTGAAAACTATGCTTCTATACTTGGGTACTGTTAGAGATGCTAGATTCTGTGCCGTCAGGAGGTCATAGCTCACAAGCGATTAAGATGCTTAGCAATATGCCGAACTCGGACGGCAGCACGATACAGCTCATGATATATGTATCCGATGTTTACCAGAGGCCGCTTTGTTTGAATCCGTAAGGACAGGCTGCAGGTCAGTTCAGTAAACCAGCCTGTCTCCATCAGTAACATGCATGCCGAACCCAGGGATATTGTGGAGGCCGATACCAGCTGAGTGGTGATTGTCCTATGCGCAAAAGCTGAAGATGTCGCAAGAGTCTATCATGAGATCGAGAAAACGAAATCGCGGATAAGTGCATTGAACAATGAAGGTACCAGAGCGAATCCGGAAAATCTGACGCGCCATTATGCCAGCTCAATGCAAGGTGCTTAAAGGATTTTCCTAGAGAGTGGGTCGTTCGTTCTGCGCCAATAGCATACGTATGCCATCACGTTGCTGCCGGTCGTAAGCCAGATAAACATCGGAATAAGCACTTAAGGCACCCGAGCGTGAAAAGATAGAAGCCCGTTTACTAAGCGTGCTGACCCCAAGTCATCTTGAAATTTATAGAATCCTTTTCATCGATGTGAATTGATGCGCGAGACACACTAATGTCGTGCGTCTGGACTGATTTATTAATCCTTCATTTCATGGTTTTTATAGATAGGTCTGCTCATCTTAATTTATAAAAAATTCTCACCTGGGAGTAAGGATGTCGATTTTTTCAGGTTTACTTAATGCACAGCGAAGCCATTTTGCCGGAAAGGAGAATGCCCTTGCCTCGTCAATGTGGTTTGCTACTGCGGGTGAGTCCGTGGTAACTAAGCCATTAAATAGCAGCGCAAATGTCGATGTATTGGTGATAGGGGGAGGGATCAATGGTCTGACGGCAATGCTACAGCTTACAAAACTCGGCGTTGATGCAATGTTGATCGAGGCCGGTGAGTTTGGGGAAGGCGCATCTGGTCGAAATGCGGGGATGGTGAATCCAGGGCAATTTCTTGGCCCCGATGAGATAAGAGCAATATTAGGCGTCGAGTATGGCGATATCTTTGTTGATGAGCTCAGCAAAGGACCTGATTTGGTCAAAGAAATCCTTATCGAACATGATATTAATTGTTATGCAGATTTTCGTCCGGTCATCCGCGCAGCGCATGATACTAAAACTGCTCAAATGCTTCATCGTCAGGTTAAGCTTTGGTCTGATTTAGGCCAGCCTGTAGAGATTCTTGAAGGGAATAAACTCTTTGAAATTACGGGCTCACAGCGTTGGAAAACAGCCTTAATGGACTATAGGGGGTTTACTATTCAACCGTTGGCTTACGTTCGAGGATTAGCTAATGCTGTACTCAGAAAGGGGGGGCAACTTTACCAAAATGTTCGTGCCACCTCCCTTAGCAGAGAGGGGGCTGATTGGATTGTTTCTACTGTAGAGGGACATCCTATCCGAGCTAAAAAAGTCATTATGGCTACAAACGCTTACACAGGTTCTTTACATCCCGCATTTGCGCAAGCCCTTGTCACCTGTGGTGCATTTGGGGTTGCCACTTGTCCTTTGGACAAAAAGTTGCGAGGCCTCATTTTACCCTCAGGCCACTCTCTCTACGATACTCACAAGATACCGCTTTTTTTGCGTTATGACCCCGAGGGGCGATTGATGATTGGTTCACTGGGCAATCTTTCTGACGACAGTAGACGTTCGATAGAAGCTTGGGGGAAGCGGGTTTTGAAACGCCTGTGGCCTCAACTTCCCGCACCACAATGGAGCCATGTTTGGCAGGGGACAATTGGGTTGACGAATCATCATCTTCCCAGATTGTTATCACCAGAAGACGGATTAATTGGAACGATAGGATGTAATGGTCGCGGTATAGCAGCAAATAGTTACTTTGGCCGAATGGTGGCGGATATAACAATGGGGCGAAAGGTGGCTCGCCCACTTCCTATTGAAAAGCAGGCACCAAGAGCATTCAAAGGCCCTCAGCAGGATGGGTTAGATCTTGCCATGCGCCTTTACCGTAATACTTTCCTTCTTGACTGATTTTTTGGGTATGGGGAAGAAATGTGCATTATTTATTATACCGTTATCAATAAAAGACCCGGAGGTAAATAAAATGAAAATCGTCAGAATTTCAGGCTTTGCGGTTAAGTATACAGTGCGTAATGGTGGATTTCGTCTGTCTGGAGGGCGAAAGTTTACTGAGTTCCCAAGTCTGATACTCCGAATTGATACTGATGAAGGGATCAGCGGGTGGGGGGAACATGCTTCCTCGGCTCAATATATGGTGGCATTGCATTCAGGTGCAATTGGCGCACTTTCCGAAATAGGTCCTGAACTGATCGGAGCCGATCCGCGCCAGCTTAAAGTTATCCATAACATCATGGATAGAGCGGTAAAAGGTCACCAGTATGCGAAAACAGCGGTCGATATAGCTTGCTGGGATATTGCTGGAAAGGCTGCGGGGTTGCCTATTGCTGACCTCCTTGGCGGGATACAGCAGAAAGAATTCCCAATGCTCAAAATGGCAGTAATGGATGAACCTGAAATTATGGCTGCCAGTTGCCTTAAATTAGCCGATGAAGGGTTCCGTACGGTACAAATCAAGATTGGTAATGATTGGCGCGCTGATGTTGAACGTGTAGAAGCCTGTCTGGAAGTTGCTCCAAAACTAGATCGTCTGGTTGTGGATGCAAACGCTAATTATATGCCACATGAAGCACTTTCTCTTTTAAATGCATTAGGGCCTAGGGATTTTATTCTCGAACAACCTTGCCGAACATTAGAGGATAATTTATCAGTGCGCCGCCGCATCACTCAGCCAATGGTGCTGGATGAATCTTTGGACAGCATTGATGCGGTATTCCGCGCACACAAGGAGGATGGATTTGATTTAGCAATGCTTAAACTTAGTCGATTTGGCGGGATACTCCCCTTAAGTCTGGTGCGCGATTGTTGTGTTGCCTGGAATCGACCTGTGACAATCGAAGATATGGCAGGAGGCGGTATTATTGCGGCAGCGTCAGCGCATCTTGCTGCGAGTACACCAGCGAGTCATTTGGCAGCTGGCTCATTCTGTACTGCCTACGTCGAGCAGACCTATACGCTGGGCGACTGGCCACAAGGGGCTATCGGACGACTCCCTTCTGATAATCCTGGGCTTGGTATTGATGTCGACTTAGAGGCGCTGGGAGAGCCAATATTTATTTACGAATAATTAATCCAGGTTCCAAATAGAGAGATGAGTCATCGCGAGATACTCAGCCGCTAATCCTTGGTAAGACAGGCTAATCACCTGATTGTCTTCAGGTGATGGTGCTTATTTCAAAAAGATAACGGTATTGGATGGCGTTTAAAATGCAACGTATCCTATTTTGGTCTTGTGATGAGATTATTTTTTATATAAGTAAATATGATGACAGGCGAGTAAGGGTTGACTATTGAATCTCTACTCACCCACCTTTTCTTATGTTTATGCATAACGTACATAATAATAACTTATGCCATTACGCTTTTTAAAATTAATCTTTAAGGATGCAGTAAGGTTAAAGTGGCCTTTACGCTAATAATACCGTGAGGTTTGTTTTATTAGTGCGCCATACGCATTAGTGCCGTGCTTGTTTTTGAATATCTAACTCAACGTAAAAATGTAATATTTGAGCTCAGGAGTTATTAACTAGGCAGCAATATGTGCTTATTTAAATGCTCATATTACTAATTGAAAGGCACCCCATAATACAAAGTAATTAAAATTCACATTTCGAGGAACAAACGATGAGGCCAGTGAAAACTACCGGTGAGGATTACGATGTCATTGTGGTTGGGTCCGGTGCCGCAGGGATGACCGGGGCACTCGCACTGGCTGTGGCTGGTCTTAAAGTGGTTGTTTTAGAGAAAAGCCATTTTGTCGGTGGCACCAGTGCAATGTCTGGCGCTGATACCTGGGTAGCAGCTAACCATATTGCTAAGGCTGAAGGCGTTCAGGACAGCCCGGAAGAAGCGCTGGCTTATATTGAAAATGCACTGGAGAGTGAAGGTTCATCACGCTTTCGGGATCATTGGAAGGCTCTTTGTGACAATGGGGGGGCTATGCTTCAAATGGTGATGAATAATTCGCCGCTTGATTTCAGATTGACTCCCGCCCCGGACCCTATTGATGTTAAAGGTGCCAAAGCATATGGGCGAAATCTCTCGCCTATGGTTCTCCCGCGTCGTCTTGCCGGGCCTTACGCCAGGAGAATTCGGCCTTCAACTTTACCTCATCTTTTTACCTTTCAGGAGATGTTTACTCCAAATCCATGGTCCAGGCCGTTCTATACAATCTGGAAAATGTGGCCTGAATTAGCTCGCAGATTACTGACTGGCCAAAGAGGGCAAGGCTCAGCGCTTATGACTGGTTTGATAGCAGGGTTTATTGCAAAAGGTGGAGAACTGCGCACCGAACAAAATATAGCCGAACTTTTGACACAAGAGGGGGCGGTGGTCGGTGTGCGGTTGAGTGATGGAAAAGAAATCAATGCCCAACATGGCGTATTAATAGCCAGTGGTGGATTTGAATGGGACCCAAAACGGTATAAGAAGCATTTTGCAGGCAAGACTGATTGGCTATGTACACCTGATTCCAATACCGGCGGCGGACTTACACTTGCAGAAAAGGTGGGCGCTGCATTGGATCAGATGACTGAAGCCAACGTACATCCTGCTTTACCCGTTCGCTATGAAGGGCGAGCGCATGGTATGCCAGTAGCATGGCATGTAGGGCCTAGCGGCATAATCGTCAATGCTTATGCCAAGCGTTTTGTGAGTGAATATGACTACAACTTAGGCGCTGTACTTAATCAGCGAGACCAAAGTGGCAATCCTCTTCATTTACCCGCCTGGGTAATCTGCGATCGGCCCTTTATCTATAGGAATTTGCCATTCGCATGGTATGCATTTCGTGCAAAAGGATGGATTCGAAAAGCGCCAACACTGTCGGCTTTAGCAAAAAAAATTGGTCTCGATCCGAAAGCGCTTGAAGATACTGTTGATACTTTTAACCACTATTGCAAACAAAATTTTGATCCTGATTTTCACCGAGGCGAGGCGCTCTGGGAGCGCATGCGTTCGGGGAACTGGAAAGCTGGCGAAAAAAACTTGTCGCTCGGAGGAATTGGCAAAGGGCCTTATTACGCAATGCCGATTAATCGCTCAATCCTTGGCACAAAAGGTGGCTCATTAACCAACGCAAAAGGACAGGTCCTTTCAACCACCGGTGATGTTATTCAGGGGCTTTATGCGGCAGGTAATGTGATGGCCAATCCAATTGGAAGTCGTGCCATAAGTGCTGGCACGACAATTGGACCGCACATGACGATGGGCTACGTATGTGCACAATCGATTATTTCTAAAACACTTTCTTATATAAAGGAATAAAGATGCATATCTTCGAAAACACAGACGGTTATAGCAGAGTGTCGCTCGCACAGTTCCCGACTCCTTTGCAGCGACTCGACAGACTATCTGAACATCTGCGGCATGAGATTTGGATGAAAAGAGATGACCTGACGGGCTTTGCCGGAGGAGGTAACAAAGTTCGTAAACTCGAATTTCTTATGGCTGAAGCATTGAAGCAAAAAGCTACGGCGGTAATCACTGTTGGCGCATTGCAATCAAATCACGCGCGCCAAACTGCCGCCGCTGCCGCTCGTCTGGGATTGGCATGCACTTTAGTTCTGGCTGAAGCCGTTGCTGGCCGAACAGATGCCTATGCCAATGGGGGGAATCTTACGCTGGACCGCCTGGTGGGTGCTGTCATAAAACGCGTACCTGCGGGGGAAGATGTGAACACTGCGGTTAATCAGGCTATTACAGACTTAGAAGCTCAGGGACATAAGGTTTATGTCGTTCCTCTGGGCGGCTCAAATATTATTGGTGCTCTCGGCTATGCAGTTGCCGGACGGGAGATTGAAGATCAAGCGCGGGCAGTTGGTCTTATAAATCCAACAATCATTACCGGGTCAGGATCTGCAGGTACTCAGGCGGGACTTATTTTAGGAACGGATATGCCGGTTCTGGGAATATCCGTTGCTGCAAACGAATCAGACTTGAAGTTAAAAATTTCCCAGATAGTAAATGAAGGCAGTGAATTAGCACAATTTCCAAATGCTGATAAAAAAGAGATAAATGTTGATGATCGCTTTGTGGGGGCAGGGTATGGGCAGC
>NZ_JAFMOS010000375.1 GCF_019049755.1 Rahnella perminowiae | reverse complement strand
ATTTTACGCCTAAAAATAACATCTATTTTACGCTGGCAGCTAAGGTATTAGATATTCCTGCCATCAACAATATCGCCGGACTGGGCAGTGTTTTCATGAGCAAAGGCATGGTGAGGATAATATGCCGGCATCTGTACCGGTTCAGTCAGCGCTATGCGGCAAAAATTTTCTTTCAGAATGAGGATGACCGGGAATTATTCCTGACTGAAATGCTGCCTGATTATTTATATACCGAACGATTACCGGGTTCGGGTGTTGATTTAATGCGTTTCAAGGTAACACCGGCACCTGATGATGATGTGGTACGTTTTATACTGATTTCCCGAATGCTCTATTCCAAAGGAGTAGAACATTATGTTGATGCGGCGCGCAAATTGAAGAAACGGCATGGGCAGCGCTGTGAATTTCGCTTGCTTGGGTTCCTGGACGTTAATAATCCGGCCGCCATTAAGACCGAACGGATGGCCGCCTGGATTGAGGAGGGCAACATACTTTATCTGGGGACGTCAGATAATGTTGAGCAGGAAATCGCGCTGGGCGACTGTATTGTTTTGCCTTCCTTTTACCGTGAGGGGGTGCCGAAATCCTTACTCGAAGCCGGAGCGATGGGGAAGCCTCTGATTACCACGCGTAATATTGGTTGTCAGGACACGGTCAATGAAGGGGTAAATGGTTTTCTGTGTGAGCCACAGGATACGGGGTGTTTAACACGTGCGATGGACCGGATAATCAACCTTACCCACTCGCAACGTCTGGATATGGGCAACGAGAGCAGGAAAAAAATGGTCAGGGAGTTCGACGAAAAAATAGTCATTTCCCGCTATCTGACGGCCATTGAACAGGTTCTTTCCTGACACCGGCGGTTATTCCGCCGCCGGTGTCAGGCTTGCTGACAAAATGCTAGTCCACGCGGCGATAGCTGCGCTGCGTATTGTTGACTTTATACAGATAGCGGCGCGATTCTCCGGACGGATGTTTGGTCGTCAGTGTGGTATAGACATCGCCCGGCGACATGCTGTTAATGATGTTAAATGCCTGCGTTTTATTGCTTGAGAACACGCGTAACACGCTGCCTGCGCCACCGTTATACGCAGTAATCACTGCATAACGACGTGATGTCGGATTGCTGATGTTCCCCAGATAAACGTTTTGCAGCATCGCCAGGTATGCGGTGCCGGTATTGATGTTATTTTGAGGATCAAACAGATAGCTTCGGCTTGGCTTACCCCATTTCCCTTCTGATTTAAACACATCCACCCCAGCGGTATGCTGCACAACCTGCATCAGCCCCAGCGCATCGGCGTTACTCACCGCATACGGGTTAAAAGCAGATTCCGTTTGCATGATCGCCAGTATCAGTGACTGATCGACACCATATTTCGCAGAGGCTTCGCGGATCATCGGCAGGTATTTATGCGCACGCTGATTCAGGTGGTTTGGTACCATCTGGATCGTTACGGAATAAATGACATGCAGGCCGGACTGACGGCGCATCAGTTTGTTCTGGATCAGATAGTCGGCAAAGCTGGCGGCACGCCCTTCCCAGCGGATCGGCTGACCGGTGTTGTCGAGAACCTGACCGTACAACATCGGTTCCCGGCTGATCTGGATATCGTTGGCGTCTGAGTAGAGATCAACGTTGCCCGGGTCATCGCCCACCAGCAAGGTGCTGATAATGGCCTTACGCAGGCTGGCGGCCGGATCGGTGCCAGAAATGGTTTCAAGAGTAATGGTACCCGCATCAAAGTTAATATGGCTGCGGGTGTAATACTGATCGCTATATTTCACGTAGTCTTTCGGACCCGCGATCAGCACTTCATTCATGCCCCAGATGTTTTCGATGTTATGGGCGAACTGGCCCATCAAAATGTCAAATCCGTTAGTGTCTTTCACATAAGCTTCGTTGAACGAGTCTTTCTTACTGCCGGAGCAGGAGATCAACATGGGCGCGATAACCAGCAAAGCTAAAATTTTCTTCATCTTACAAGCCGTTTCTGATGAAAGAAGCAGGCGCCGGGGCACCTGCCTTAATGTTTCAACCATTATTACCAATGATTATTTTGAGGGCGGGGTATAGCCTTCGATATGAACATCCTGACCTTCAAACAGAAAATTCACCATTTCCTGCTCCAGCAATTTACGGTCATCCGGGTTCATCATGCTGAGTTTCTTTTCGTTGATCAGCATGGTCTGTTTGGCCATCCACTGCGACCAGGCTTCTTTGGAAATTTCATTGAAAATACGTTTGCCAATCTCGCCAGGGTACAGCTGGAAGTCTTGCCCTTCGGCATCGCGCTTGAGAAAGGTGCAAAAAATCGTTCTGCTCATGCTAATTCCTTATCGATCGTTCTTTTAGGGCGGTTATTTGCCAGCGGTCTGCTTTGCTAATTGTATCAGCAGACGTTCTACCGGCGCGGCCAGCCCGACGGATTGTGGTTGCGCTAAGTTATACCAGAGACCCGCACCTTCATCCATGCAACCCGCCGTAGAACGTAGATTTAACCACATCGGAACGATATCCAGATGGAAATGGCTGAAAGTGTGACGGAAAGCGGTCTGTTGCTGTAACGCATTTTGCGTAACACCGTATTTTTGCAGCCCCAGCGCGAGTTCATCTTCGGTCTGGTATTGCGGGAAGCAGAACAATCCGCCCCACAGGCCGACGGGCGGACGCTGCTCCAGCCAGACTTTATCTTCCTGCTGAATCATCAGCATAAAGGCCGTTTTTTCCGGTAACGTGGTTTTGGGTTTTTTACCCGGGTATTTTGCCCAGCTGTGATGTGCGTAAGCTTCGCAACCTGATTTCACCGGGCATAACTCGCATTTCGGTTTGCTGCGGGTACAGACCATGGCACCCAGATCCATCATTGCCTGATTAAACTGTGCGACACCTTCGGCAGGCGTGACGTCTTCACTGATCGCCCACAGTTTATTTTCGGTTTTTTTCTCGCCCGGCCAGCCGTCAACGGCGTAGCAACGGGCCAGCACGCGTTTCACATTGCCGTCTAAAATGGGGTAATGCTGATTCAGTGCCAGCGACAACACGGCGCCCGCCGTTGAACGGCCAATGCCCGGCAGCGCAAGAATTTCATCAAACGTCGTCGGAAATACGCCGCCGTGCTGGCTGGCAATAGTTTGGGCCGCTTTATGCAGGTTTCGTGCACGGGCGTAATAGCCAAGGCCGGTCCACAGATGCAATACTTCGTCGAGCGGTGCCGCGGCGAGATCTGACACCGTCGGGAAACGTTCCATAAAGCGTTCAAAATACGGGATGACAGTCGCTACCTGCGTTTGCTGCAACATCACTTCTGAAAGCCAGACTTTATAAGGTGTTTTGGCAATTTGCCACGGCAGCGTCTTGCGGCCATAGCGCTGATACCAGTCGAGCACCGGCGGCGAAAAAGAAGGGGCTTCCATCATGGGTGAATTACAGTCCGGCAGGGTTAAAAGACGGGGCTGATCACATCACAGTTCCCGTCTGGCTGTAAACCGGAACTTTCCGCACTGTACGCACAGTAGTTAGTGGCTGATTTCAGTATTGACTGTTTTCCTGCCCGCAAGCCTTGCTAATCGGGAGTAAGTTTGGATAATGCGCCTTTCCTTATATTCAGTGACCCAGGCACAGGCATCCGCGCGCGGGTACCGCGTCTTGCCAATCGGAGTGGAAACACCATGAAAAACGACGTCATTTCACCGGAGTTCGACGAGAATGGTCGCGCGATGCGCCGTATTCGTAGTTTTGTCCGCCGCCAGGGCCGCCTGACGAAAGGACAGCAATTCGCTCTGGACAACTTCTGGCCGGTAATGGGCGTGGAATTTCAGACAGAACCTCTGGCAATTGATGCCTTGTTTGGTCGCAGTGCACCGGTTGTGCTGGAAATCGGTTTCGGAATGGGCACGTCGCTGGTCACCATGGCTAAACAGAACCCGGACCAAAATTTCATCGGCATTGAAGTTCACTCGCCTGGCGTCGGTGCCTGTCTTGCGACCGCGCATGAAGAGGGTGTCAGTAACCTGCGCGTGATGTGCCACGATGCAGTCGAAGTGTTAGAAAAAATGATTCCGGATGGCTCGCTGGATATGGTGCAGCTATTCTTTCCTGACCCGTGGCACAAAGCGCGCCATAATAAGCGCCGTATCGTGCAGCCGGAGTTCGTTGAGAAGCTGCGCAGGAAACTGAAAGTAGGCGGCGTGTTCCATATGGCAACCGACTGGGAGCCGTATGCAGAGCACATGCTTGAAGTCATGACCGGTTTAGAAAGCTGGGCGAACCTGTCGCAGGAAAACAATTATGTTCCGCGCCCGGAATCCCGCCCGGTGACCAAGTTCGAAATGCGTGGCCAGCGTTTAGGCCACGGCGTATGGGATCTGATGTTTGAGAGGAAGCAATAATGGCTAAGAATCGCAGTCGTCGTTTACGTAAGAAGTTACACATTGCCGAGTTCCAGGAACTGGGCTTCTCTGTAAAATGGCGTTTCCCGGAAGGTACCGCGGTAGAAACCATTGATGAATCCCTGGATAAATTCATTGACGGTGTGATTGAGCCAAACAAACTGGCCTTTGACGGCAGTGGTTACCTGCAATGGGAAGGTCTGGTTTGCCGTCAGGACATCGGTCACTGCACTGATGAACAGCGCGCGCAGGTCAAAAAATGGTTAGAAGACCATAAAATGGAAGACGTGGAAGTCAGCGAGTTGTTTGATATCTGGTGGGATTAATTCCCGCAGATCTGCAGGATCGCTGAATGTAAAGGTGCCTCTGACAGGCACCTTTGTTACATCTGGAGGCTGGGCATTGGGTACTGAACTTGATAACAATTTGCTGGAAGATATTCTTGCGCAGGTCAGGCCGCTGATAGGTCGCGGTAAAGTCGCCGGTTATATTCCTGCGCTGGCGGAAGTCAGCCCCGATCATTTAGGCATCGCCGTGTGTACCACGAAAGGAGAAATCTTTCGTGCCGGTGATGCCGGGATGCGTTTCTCGATCCAGTCGATTTCTAAAGTCCTCAGCCTGACGCTGGCGCTGACCCGCTATCAGGAAAGCGAAATCTGGCAGCGCGTCGGTAAAGAGCCCTCGGGGCAGCCCTTTAATTCCCTGGTACAGCTTGAGCTTGAGCAGGGAAAACCGCGTAACCCGTTTATTAACCCGGGCGCGCTGGTGGTTTGCGATATGCTGCAAACCCGTCTGTCCGCACCCAAGCAAAGAATGCTGGAAGTGGTACGTCAGCTGGCCGGATCGGCAGATCTCAACTACGATCGGCACGTTGCGCGTTCCGAGTTTGAGCATTCCGACCGCAACGCCGCTATTGCTTATCTGATGAAGTCTTTTGGTAATTTCGACAACGATGTCATCACCGTTTTGCATACTTATTTTCATTACTGCGCACTGCGGATGAGTTGTGAAGAACTGGCGCGCACCTTTGTGTATCTGGCCAATAAAGGCCATCCGCTCGGCAGCGAGACACCGCTCATCGATGCCCGCCAGGCGCGGCAGATTAATGCAATGATGGTGACCAGCGGAATGTACGACGGTGCGGGTGAATTCGCTTATCGCGTCGGAATGCCGGGTAAATCCGGCGTCGGCGGTGGCATCATTGCCGTCGTGCCGGGGGAAATGTGTATCGCGGTTTGGTCGCCGGAACTTGATGCGGCAGGGAACTCTTTGGCAGGTATTGCTGCCTTAGAATTACTGGCGCAACGTATTGGCCGTTCAATTTTTTGAGTTTGCTGTCTTAAGGGAGAGTACATGTTAGTAAAAAGTGGAGTGGTAAAAGCCGGACTTGCTGCATTGCTGGCGCTGAGCGCGTGGAGCGCGCAGGCTGATTATCAATGTGCCGTACAGCCTAAAGATGACGTGATCATCAAGCCGCAGACCGTTCAGGTGGTCGGTAACAGCGGTGATTTGCTGATCACCCCCAATGGTAACGTGACCCTCAACGGTAAAGACATGACCCTGAGCGCCAGACAGCGTCAGGAAGCAATCGACTATCAGGCCGGTTTACGCCGTGACCTGCCGTGGATTGATCAGGGAGCAACGGCGCATCTTGAAAAAGGCCGCGTGGCGGTTGACCGGGTGATCGTCGAGAAACTGGGCACCGACAGCAACGTGCGTAACCGACTGGTGACACTCGATAAAAAACTGAAAGAGCAAATGAACCTCATCATCGAGCATCGTACTGACGGCCTGACCTTCCACCATAAAGCTGTGGATCAGGTTAAGCAGAATGGTCAGAAGCTGATGGAGCAAACCATGGGCGGTGTGATGCAGGACAGCATCAACGAGATGGGCCTCAAACAGGCGACCAGCGGCGGAAATCCGCTGCAGGCAATGATGGGGAATCTTGGCGGCCTGCAGCAAGCCATTCAGGAAGAGTGGAACAAGCAGGAAAAAGAGTTTAAAACCTTTGGCGATGACGTCTGTAAGCGTGTGACGAATCTGGATACTCAGCACAAAGCCCTGCTGGCGGATTTGAAACAATAATCGTCAGTTTCAAACGTCAGGCATAAAAAGGCCTTCCGGTGATAAACC
>NZ_JAFMOS010000376.1 GCF_019049755.1 Rahnella perminowiae | reverse complement strand
ACCAAAAGCAGTACGCAAAATCATCTGCACCATCATCGTGCAATTGCGCTATTTTGGGGTTTTTTAAGGGTGCTGGCTCAACGGCTTTCACTGACGGGTCGACGCCGTTTGCTGCACTTCTCAGCATTTTCCGCTGGTTTCCACCCCTATCTCAAAAATAACCGTTCATATATTCATCATTTAGCCAGAAATTTTTAGGGTTTTAAAATGGGTGAAACCCCCGTGAATATTCTTTTATAAAGGGGAATGTGTGGTTATTCCGTGCTCAGACTGAACATTCATCCTGATTTGGTTAACAAAATGTTTTTTTATGTTTGTTTGTTGTAACTCACAGTCTGTGTAAATGCCTGATGGTTATATTGACGTCAAGGAAAGGAGTTGCCAAATTGATAGCCCCAAGGAAGACCAGTGATTATTTCCGGTAAGATTTTGTAAAGTAATCTTTACACTTCGAAGGAAAAAAATGGCAGTTCACCATGCTCTGGTTGGACTATTGCAGCGCACGAGCAAACACAGTCACCCGCAAATAAAAACAAAGGGTGACGTGAGCTGTATACACAACACACACATCCACATCACCATTAATCGATGGAGCAGAAGCGATGACAATCTCTTTAGGTAAGTCGGGGCTACTGAAATTCAGTATGGGCCTGATTGCGCTGACCGTTGCGGCCAGTGTCCAGGCAAAAACATTAGTGTATTGCTCCGAAGGTTCACCTGAAGGCTTCAACCCTCAGCTGTTCACCTCAGGCACTACGTATGACGCAAGCTCCGTACCTATCTACAACCGTCTGGTTGAATTCAAGATCGGCACCACGGAAATCCAGCCGGGTCTGGCTGAGAAGTGGGACATCTCTGCTGATGGTAAAACTTACACCTTCCATCTGCGCAAAGGCGTGAAGTGGCAGGACAACAAGGAATTCAAACCGACCCGTGATTTCAATGCGGATGACGTTGTGTTCTCCTTCGAGCGTCAGCTGGACAAAAATAACCCATACCACGGTGTTTCTGGCGGCAGCTACGAATACTTCGAAGGTATGGGTATGGGCGATCTGATTAACAAGATCGTGAAAGTCGACGACAATACCGTGCAGTTCGTACTGAACCGCCCTGAGTCTCCGTTCCTGGCCGATCTGGCGATGGACTTCGCTTCTATCCTGTCTGCGGAGTACGCTGACAACATGCTGAAAGCGAAAACGCCTGAGAAAGTTGACCTGGATCCGATCGGTACCGGTCCGTTCCAGCTTGTGCAATACCAGAAAGATTCACGCATCCTCTACAAAGCCTTCCCGGGCTACTGGGGCACCAAGCCGCAGATCGACCGTTTAGTCTTCTCCATCACGCCTGATGCTTCCGTGCGTTACGCGAAACTGCAGAAAAATGAATGCCAGGTGATGCCATACCCGAACCCGGCTGACATCGCGGCAATGAAGAAAGATAAATCCATCAACCTGATGCAACAACCGGGTCTGAACGTGGGTTATCTGTCCTTCAACGTTGAGAAGAAACCACTGGATGAAGTGAAAGTGCGTCAGGCACTGACCATGGCTGTGAACAAAAAAGCCATCATCGATGCGGTTTATCAGGGGGCTGGTCAGCCTGCTAAAAACCTGATCCCACCAACAATGTGGGGCTACAACAAAGATATCGTTGATTACCCCTATGATCCGGCTAAAGCCAAAGAATTGCTGAAAGAAGCAGGTCACCCAGATGGCTTCACTATCGATCTGTGGGCGATGCCTGTACAGCGTCCGTATAACCCGAACGCACGTCGTATGGCTGAAATGATCCAGGCTGACTGGGCGAAAATTGGCGTGAAAGCCAACATCGTGACCTACGAGTGGGGCGAATACCTCAAGCGTGCGAAAAACGGTGAGCATCAGTCTGTGATGATGGGCTGGACCGGCGACAATGGGGATCCGGATAACTTCTTCGCTACCCTGTTCAGCTGTACTGCTGCCAAAGACGGTTCCAACTATTCCCGCTGGTGCTACAAGCCGTTTGAAGATTTGATCCAGCCAGCCCGTGCTGAATCTGATCACGCCAAACGTGCTGCGCTGTACCAACAGGCTCAGGTTGTGATGCATGACCAGGCACCTGCGCTGATCATCGCTCACTCCACTGTGTATGAACCTGTTCGTAAAGAAGTTAAAGGGTATGTCGTAGATCCGCTCGGCAAACACCACTTCGAAAACGTCTCAATGGAGTGATCGCTTACTGAATAACCCGGGAGCTGCGTTGTGTGGTGCTCGCAATCTTCGCCTACCTGAAGGTATGTCTTGATTGCTGTGCTCCTCCGCCTTGCTCGCGGGCCATTCAGTACAGCCTTGATTCTCAAGAAAGAAATGTGAGCCACAATAAGCCCGGCGAGCTACGGTTCGCCGGGCATTTTATACAGAGAGTACGGGATATGTTGCAGTTCATACTCCGACGTCTGGGGTTAGTTATCCCAACGTTTATCGGCATTACTTTGCTGACTTTTGCCTTCGTACATATGATACCAGGCGACCCGGTCACCATCATGGCAGGCGAGCGCGGTGTTTCCCCCGAGCGTCATGCCCAGCTGATGGCAGAAATGGGGCTTGATAAGCCTCTTTATCAACAATATTTCCACTACGTGAACGGGGTGCTGCATGGCGACCTGGGCACGTCCTTAAAAAGCCGCACCCCTGTCTGGCAGGAATTCGTACCGCGCTTTAAAGCGACACTGGAACTGGGCATTTGCGCGATGATTTTCGCGATCATTGTCGGTATTCCGGTGGGTGTGCTGGCGGCGGTAAAACGGGGATCGATATTCGACCACACGGCTGTGGGGATCTCGCTGACCGGCTATTCGATGCCGATATTCTGGTGGGGGATCATGCTGGTCATGCTGGTTTCGGTGCAGCTTAATCTGACGCCCGTCTCAGGTCGAATAAGCGACACCGTCTTCCTGGATGACAGCCTGCCGCTGACCGGTTTTATGCTGATCGATACGCTGTTCTGGGGCGAACCGGGTGATTTCGTTGATGCCGTGATGCACATGATTTTACCGGCCATTGTACTGGGCACCATTCCGCTGGCCGTGATTGTGCGTATGACCCGTTCTTCCATGCTGGAAGTGTTGGGTGAGGATTACATCCGTACCGCGCGCGCCAAAGGCGTCAGCCGCATGCGGGTGATTGTCGTCCACGCTCTGCGCAATGCGTTGTTGCCGGTGGTGACCATCATTGGTTTGCAGGTCGGTACGCTGCTGGGCGGCGCGATCCTGACCGAAACTATCTTCTCCTGGCCGGGACTCGGCCGGTGGCTGATCGACGCACTCCAGCGCCGCGACTATCCGGTCGTGCAGGGCGGGGTGTTGCTGGTCGCTACTCTGATCATTGTGGTTAACCTGCTGGTAGATGTGCTCTACGGCGTGGTCAACCCGCGTATTCGCCACAAGAAATAAGGGGCGCACAATGTCTCAAACCACTGAGCCGGTCGCTAATGAATTAGTGACGGCTGCGCCAGTGCCGATGCCGCCGATGCGCGAATTCTGGCATTACTTCAAGCGTAACAAAGGGGCCGTTGTTGGCCTGGTTTACATCATTATCATGCTGGTGATCGCGATTGGTGCAAACGTGATCGCTCCGCATCTGCCTGCTGAACAGTTCCGTGACGCGCTGCTGCGTCCGCCGGTCTGGATGGAAGGTGGCAGCTGGAAATTCCTGCTGGGCACTGACGACGTGGGCCGCGATATACTGTCGCGGCTGATGTACGGCGCGCGTTTATCGCTGCTGGTCGGGTGTCTGGTGGTGGTGCTTTCTCTGATCCTCGGCGTAGTGTTCGGTTTGTTTGCCGGCTACTACGGCGGTGTGGTTGACGCCATCATCATGCGTGTGGTCGATATCATGCTGGCCTTGCCAAGCCTGTTGCTGGCTCTGGTACTGGTGGCGATTTTCGGCCCGTCGATTATCAACGCCTCGCTGGCACTGACGTTCGTCGCTTTACCGCATTATGTCCGCTTAACCCGCGCGGCGGTGCTGGTGGAAGTCAACCGCGATTACGTCACCGCTTCGCGCGTGGCCGGTGCCGGTTCTGCGCGCCAGATGTTCGTCAATATTTTACCTAACTGCTTAGCGCCGCTGATCGTTCAGGCATCGCTCGGCTTCTCCAACGCCATCCTTGATATGGCAGCGTTGGGCTTCCTCGGTATGGGCGCACAGCCGCCAACGCCGGAGTGGGGCACCATGCTGTCGGACGTCTTACAGTTTGCTCAAAGTGCCTGGTGGGTTGTGACCTTCCCCGGCGTGATCATTCTGCTGACGGTGCTGGCATTTAACCTGATGGGTGATGGCCTGCGTGATGCCCTCGACCCTAAACTTAAGCAGTAAGGGGTTGGAGATGGAAACAACATTAACGAATGACATTCAGGTCGGTAAAACGTTGCTGACCGTAGATAAACTCTCCGTGCACTTTGGTGACGAAGGGACGCCGTTCCGCGCCGTAGACCGTATCAGTTACAGCGTAAAACAGGGCGAGGTGGTCGGGATTGTCGGCGAATCCGGCTCCGGTAAATCGGTCAGTTCACTGGCGCTGATGGGGCTGATCGACTTCCCCGGTAAAGTGATGGCGGAAAAACTGGAGTTCGGTGGTCGTGACCTGCAAGGCATGAGCGAAAAAGAGCGCCGTCAGATTGTCGGTGCCGAAGTTGCGATGATTTTCCAGGATCCGATGACCAGCCTCAATCCGTGTTACACGGTTGGTTTTCAGATTATGGAGGCCATTAAAGTACACCAGGGCGGCAATAAAAAGACCCGTCGTCAGCGCACCATTGATTTGCTGAATCTGGTGGGCATTCCGGATCCGGCTTCACGACTTGATGTCTATCCGCACCAGCTTTCCGGCGGCATGAGTCAGCGTGTGATGATCGCGATGGCGATTGCCTGTCGGCCAAAATTACTGATTGCCGATGAGCCGACCACCGCGCTCGATGTGACCATTCAGGCGCAAATCATCGAGTTGCTGCTCGACCTGCAACAACGCGAAAACATGGCGCTGATGCTGATCACCCATGATCTGGCGCTGGTGGCCGAAGCCGCGCAGCATATTATCGTGATGTATGCCGGGCAGGTGGTGGAGTCGGCAAAAGCCACGGAAATTTTCCGTGCGCCACGCCATCCGTATACGCAGGCGCTGCTACGATCCCTGCCGGAATTTGCGGCGGATAAAGCCCGTCTGCAATCCTTGCCGGGTGTGGTGCCGGGCAAGTATGACCGTCCGAACGGCTGTCTGCTGAATCCGCGTTGCCCGTATGCAACTGACCGTTGTCGTAAAGAAGAACCTGCGCTGCGTGACCTCGCAAACGGGCGTCAGTCGAAGTGCCATTATCCGCTGGATGATGCCGGGAGACCTACTTATGAGTCCTGATAACACCCAACCTCAGCCGCTGCTGTATGCGATTGACCTGAAAAAACATTACCCGGTGAAGAAAGGCATCTTCGGCCAGGAACGTACCGTGAAGGCGCTTGACGGCGTTTCTTTCACTCTCGAACGCGGTAAAACGCTGGCGGTAGTGGGAGAGTCCGGCTGCGGGAAATCCACGCTGGGCCGCCTGCTGACTATGATTGAAGTGCCGACCGGCGGTGAGCTGTATTACCGCGGGCAGGATTTACTGAAACCTGACGCCACGGCAGAAAAGCTGCGCCGTCAGAAGATCCAAATTGTGTTTCAGAATCCGTACGGATCGCTCAACCCGCGTAAGAAAGTCGGACAGATCCTCGAAGAACCCTTGCTGATCAACACCAAACTTAGCCGCGAAGAACGTCGCGAAAAAGCGCTGGCAATGATGGCGAAAGTGGGTTTGAAAACCGAGCATTACGACCGCTATCCGCATATGTTCTCCGGCGGTCAGCGTCAGCGTATTGCTATTGCCCGCGGTCTGATGCTGGATCCGGATGTGGTGATCGCCGATGAACCGGTTTCCGCGCTTGATGTTTCCGTGCGTGCGCAGGTGCTGAACCTGATGATGGACTTGCAGCAGGATTTAGGGCTGTCTTACGTTTTCATCTCGCATGATTTGTCCGTGGTGGAACATATCGCTGATGAAGTGATGGTGATGTATCTGGGCCGCTGCGTGGAGAAGGGGCCGAAAGACGCCATCTTCAGCAATCCGCGCCATCCGTACACCCAGGCCTTGCTGTCTGCGACGCCTCGCCTGAATCCTGATGATCGCCGTGAACGCATCAAACTGACCGGCGAACTGCCAAGTCCGCTGAATCCGCCAGCCGGTTGTGCGTTTAATGCCCGCTGCCGCCGTGCGTTTGGCACCTGCAAACAGTTCCAGCCACAGCTGAAACAGTACGGCGATCAGCTCGTCGCCTGCTTTGCCGTCGATCAGGATGAAACCGGCACAACGCAGACTGTTGCCGTAAATCAGTAGCCTTGCTGACATCTCACTGAAAAATACAAGCCCGCGAAATGGACTGCAGTCCAAAAGCGGGCTTTTTTGTGGGGGATTTTCACGATGAAAACTCTTATTAATGCAACTCAGATCAACAATAGATTAAAAAACGCGAATAATATTACCCTCCCTGATAGCACTAATTATCTGACTATTTGGAAAATAATATATATAGAT
>NZ_JAFMOS010000377.1 GCF_019049755.1 Rahnella perminowiae | reverse complement strand
TCTTTGCAACTGAATAATAATCAACCGCTCAGTTTCATCAAATAATGGAATACATGCCCATACGTTTATTAAAAGATAAAGGGAAAACTTACAATGACGTTATATAAAAATCATGCAGAACGGGATAGGCACCTCCCTTATTTTTCATGTCTGATGTTAACCGGGGCATTGATTATTGCCCCCCTCTCCAGCACCCGGGCAGAAGCGGTTACGCCATTTATCCACCCGGGACTTCTGCATACCCAGAAAGATTTTATACGGATGCATACCAAAGTGACACAAGGCGCTCAGCCCTATAGGGATGGCTGGCAGAGGTTATTGGAAAATAAACATGCATCCCTTGGCTGGCACGCTAATCCACAGGCCGTAATCTATCGAGGAAAGGACGGCATTCATACTGAGAATTACGGCACCTTATTCAACGACGCTGCCGCGGCTTACGCACTGGCATTACGTTGGAAAATCTCCGGCGACGATGCCTATGCCCGCAAGGCTATCGGTATTTTAAACGCATGGACGACGACACTTACGGCGATTAGGGGAGGATCAGACCGGTATCTGGCCTCAGGCCTGTATGGTTATCAGTTTGCAAATGCGGCAGAGATACTGCGCAATTCTGTCCTCTGGAAGCCAACAGATTTTCATGATTTCCAAACTATGATGCTGAGCGTTTTCTATCCTATGAATCAGGATTTCCTCAACCATCATAACGGGGCGAAAATTGATCACTACTGGGCCAACTGGGATCTGGCTAATATGGACTCCATGTTAGCTATCGGCGTACTCACGGATCGCCGTGATATTTACAATGAGGCGATGACGTATTTTAAATACGGTCAGGGTAATGGTTCGGTTGAGCATCTGGTGTGGAAACTCTACGGTTCTTCTCTCGGACAAGTCCAGGAAAGCGGCCGCGATCAGGCTCACTCATTACTGGATATCGCTTTGCTTGGTGCGTTCTGCCAAATGGCCTGGAATCAGGGAGACGATTTATACGGTTACGACCATAACCGGGCTTTGCTTGGCGCCGAATACGTTGCAAAGTATAACCTAATGCATGATGTGCCCTACACCCCGTATACCAATAGTGATGTTACCCAGCCCGTCATTTCCGACAAATCACGCGGACAGATGAGGCCAATCTGGGCGCTTTTTTATAATCATTATGTTGTGCTGAAAGGGATAACGTCCCCTTACGTCGAAGCTTTTGCAAAAAAAGCCAGTCCCGAGGGCGGTGGTGGAGATTATGGGCCTAACAGCGGAGGTTACGACCAGCTCGGATACGGTACTTTGGTCTACACGTTGAAATAAACCGTTTGGCAAACTTGTTACCGGTTTTCATACGTAATCCACACGTTTATACAACTTAGCTTATCCCGTTTAAGGAGAATCTATGCCTCAACAAAGTATGCTATGCGAGAGAATATTATTAACCAATGATGATGGTATCGATGCTCCCGGTATGGCCGTCCTGGAAAAAATCGCTCATCAACTTTCTCACGATGTCTGGATAGTGGCTCCCGTCCACGATCAGAGTGGCACGTCACATTCACTTAGCCTTCACAGTCCGTTACGTCTGAGTGAGAGAGGACCGCAACGATACGCTGTGACCGGGACACCAGGAGATTGTGTAGCGTTAGCGCTCGGTCATCTGATGAAAGATAAAAAGCCAACGTTGCTGCTTTCAGGGGTTAACAGAGGGGCCAATCTGGGAACCGAGACCGTTTTTTCCGGCACCATTGGCGCTGCAATGACCGGCATGCTGATGGGGGTGACGTCCTTTGCCCTCAGCCAGGCTTTTACGGACCGCAATAGTATTCCCTGGACAGTCGCAGAAACCCGGGGCGCTGCCACTATCGAAGCGCTCTGGAAGAGTGAAACTTTTAAAGCCGGATGTCTTAACATCAATTTTCCCGTTGCCATTAACCCGGACTTACCGGCATTTACCTTTACCCGTCAGGGAAAGGGATATCTGCACGATATTGATGTTATTTCGCATCGCGACCCCCGCGATCTTGAGTACTTCTGGCTCTCCCTGAAAAGGCAAAACTTACCGGATGCTCCTGAAACAGAAGCCGCCATTTTGCAACAAGGGGGGATCAGCGTGACACAATTAGGTTTTGACCGTGGTGTAACGCGTCAAAACGGCTAAATTATTTATCCCCCCTTTTCCGCCGACTGCGGCACCGGTGTCTAAAGCCGCTTAATGATACGGGCCGGATTCCCCCCCACGACGCAGTTAAACGGCACGTCTTTTGTCACGACCGCGCCGGAAGCCACCACCACATTATCACCCAGGGTGACACCTGGGTTGATCACCGCACGTCCACCGATCCACACGTTATTACCAATCGTCACCGGTTTGCCGAGTTCTTTCCCGCTTATGCGCAGCTGTGCATCAAGCGGATGGGTAGCGGTATAAATGTGCACTCCTGGTGCCAGCATGCAGTTATCACCAATACGCACCTCGCATACGTCAAGGATCACACAGTCAAAATTGGCGTAGAAATTTTTTCCTACATGGATGTTATAACCGTAATCACAGCGGAAAGTCGGCTCGATATACGCGCCCTGATGACTTCCTAACAACTCGTTAAGCCACTGTTTACGCAGTTCTTCATCATCTGGTGATGAATGGTTGTAACCATGTAAAAGCTGGCGTGCGCGCCTGCGCTCGCTAATGAGTAATGCATCACCGCTCTCATAGAGTTCGCCGGCGATCATTTTTTGTTTTTCTATATTCAACGTCATACTTCGATATCCTTTAGTGATGCGCTCATGCCAATTTCCAGCGCCAGGTTTTTACGGCAACCGGTGTTTAGAAAAGGTACTTAAAGCGCACGCGTGCACCATAACGGTCATCCGTATTACCCGTTTTAATCGTCGGTGATTCAAGCCAGGAGGCATAAGCCCCCAGGTAAATATTGAAGTTAGGCATATCCATGATATCTGGCAGATGCCATGAGGTATGGAGAGTATGAATATCATATTTACCCGGTGCCAGAATCGCGCAGTCGTTGTCGCAGTCACCGGCTACCCCGGCCATATTGAACTTGTCGATATTGTTGTGCGCGTAGATGTAACCCACTTCCACCCTGTGCCATAAGGCATTGATGCCTGCGCTGAAATCTTTTTCGTCAGCTGCGTCGAGATAAGCCGTGCTCAGGTTAACGACCGCACCGTTTTCTGCATCAGTTTTAAGCGTGTTCCAGCTCATCGTCATTCCGTAACCGGTCCGGTTCGACTGGTCAACCCAAACACCCTGCGTATTCTGATATCCGTAGGCATTATTCACCAGGTTGCTTTCGACCGCGGCGGCGACTGACCACTCGCCGGATTGCCAGGCAATAACCGGGCGGGCATAAACCACATTTTTACGGTTATCTAACGCATTGCCGTGATAGTTATTGTCGACAAATAGCGAACTGCCATCTTCTATAAGCGTGTTGAGTTCGAAATACCAGTTATCGAGTGTCTTACTGAGCAGGAAATTGCCACCGCTGCTGCTGCGCCCGCGACCCTCTTTCATCATATAGATATAACCGTAACCGTCACTGTAGAGATCGTTAGCGGTATTACCGGAATATTCAATGAACGTATCCTGATTCAGCGGGAACATATCCCAGGCCTCGAAGCGACCAATTTTAATTTTCCAGTCATCCTGCTGACCAAAGAAAAATGCCGCATCGTCGAGGTTCATTTTTCCGTTGATATCAGCCAACGGCTGAACGCTGAATCCGGCATATTTTCCATTAACCCCATTTCGCAGACCATCAAACCCCAGGAGAATACGGCCATTCATATCCCAGCGCTCTTTATTTCCCGGCGCCCAGTTTTTATTTGTGCTGGTTTTTATCGACGTCAGGCTGCCCGTGCGGCTGGCACCATCCATATTAAATTCAACGTCTCCATAAAATTTAATATCACCATTCCCGGTGAGCTGAAGCGCGGGAGTCGCAGGAGCCGCGGGAGTATTGTTTACTACGTGGGACAATTGCTTCTCTTGCTTGAGGGCGCGAATTTCAGCCTCCGCACCCGCCGCGCGCTGCTCCGTGACTTTCAGCCGCTGCTCCATTTGTTCCAGCCGTTGTTCGAGGGAAAGCGTACCCTGTGCATGGGCTACTGAGGTACATACAGACGTCAAAATACATCCGACCCAGATTTTATTCATCGGAAAAGACCTTCTTATTATTTATATTAATGTGTCATTTTTGTATAAATACAGCCCGAAGATAAACGCAGTAATAACCCGCCCATCATCAAAGACGGGTTATTTGCGACACTGGACAGGGCTTATTCCAGCTGCCAGGCTCCGGCATCTGATAATGTCGCTTTTCCATGCCAGGAAAATAAGCTTAATTCGCGACGATCGGCATCAGGGTATATTCGGCTACTGAGGCATGCCTCGCCGTCATTGACGAATACCTCGACCGAAGAGCTGTCAATAAACATACGTAAAGCCAGAGGAACGCCGGGCACCAACGGTACACTGCGCGTGCCACATAATCCGTACTGCGGATAGCGGCGCTCAAGCACCAGACGCTGCAGCTGCGTATCAACATAAACACGCAGACCTTCTCCCAGGCTAAGTCCATACTGTTCCGCATCACTGCTTGCGCAATCCCAGTAAAGCACGACTTCCATGGCCTCCCCTTTGTTTGCCATGAGTGTCTGCTGGTTTTTCAAGGTACTGACAGGCCACGGGAACCAGGCCTGACGCAGCGCTTCCACCTCTTTCGCGGGGCGCATCTGCAGACGATTGTCCTCAGTAAGACTCAGCTCACGCGGCAGAGACAACATCCCGGACCAGCCGTCCTGTTGCTCCGGCATCGGCGACTCCCACATATCCAGCCAGCCAATCACGATGCGGCGGCCATCCGGTGTCAGGAAACTCTGCGGGGCATAGAAATCGTGTCCGTGATCCATTTCGACGAATTCCCCTGTGCGGACAAACGGCTCTCCGGGCTGCCAGTCTCCCACCAGATAACCGCTCTGGAACAGATTGCGGTTCTCAAAGCCCTGCGCGGCCATCCCCTGCGGAGAAAACATCAGGACACGTTTGCCATTAAGGGTAAAGAAATCAGGGCACTCCCACATAAAGCCCATACCGGCTTGCGCCTCATCCAGGATCCCTTCATCCTGCCACTGACGCAAATCGGCTGAACGATACAATCGTATTTGCCCGGTATCGCCAACGCGCGCACCGACGACCATGTACCAGCTATCCCCTTCGCGCCAGACCTTAGGGTCGCGGAAATGATGCAAGTCCGGCGGGGTATCGATAATGATCCCCTCACGTTTAAAGTGAATACCATCGCGACTGGTTGCCAGACACTGCACCTGATAAAGGTTCTCGTCGTTACCGGCGTCGCCGTGAAATTTATGTCCGGTGTAAATCAACGCCAGGGTATCGCCATCCACCACCGCCGAACCAGAAAAACACCCGTCTTTGTCTTCCGGTCCTTCCGGAGCCAGGGCAACGGGTAAGTGCTCCCAGTGAAGCAAATCTTTACTCCGCGCGTGCCCCCAGTGCATCGCCCCCCACTGAGGAGAATAAGGATGATGCTGATAAAATGCATGATACCAGCCATCAAACCAGATCAGGCCATTAGGATCGTTAACCCAGCCAGCCCTTGCGGCAAGGTGATAACGCGGGTACCAGCGCAGGTTTAGCATCTCGCGCTTAGCTTGAAGTTCCTGTTCAGCGTTAGCAATTGTATAGGTCATCGTTTTCTCTCTTTTCATTCAGATAGTAGAAAGTTGTGGTATCTGCGGATCCATTGAGGGTTTACCGGAACGCAACAGGAAAATAGAAATAAAGGTGATGCAGAACACCATTAACCCCATGAACAGATAGGACTGAGCAAATCCATATTTTTCGTAGCTGTAGCCAGCGAGGGGTGACAATACGGTGGCAATTACGGATCCCGTACAGGCAAAACCCACCAGATAGAGCGTGGATGAGAGACGTTTATCGAAGTTAAGGCTGTTGTATTTGAAGATAGAGATAAGCAGTATCGGGAGTTCAACCGCATGCAGCAGCTTGGTGATAGAGATAAGCAGAGGGCCTTCCACTAATCCGGAGGCGACCATGCGCATCGCCATCACCATGCCGGCGAAAATCAGACCATTTTTAGCACCTAGACGATTTACCAGCCATGGTGCACAGAACATGCCTGCGGCCTCCAGGAATACCTGAAACGAATTAAGATAGCCGTACATCGCATTCCCTTCATGTTGCGTCGGGAACTGTGAGGAAAAATAGACCGGGAACTGTTGATCGTAGACGCCGTAAATACAGGTGCCGACCACAAAGAATACCAGCGCCCAGAAACGCGGCAGGGTCAGCAGGCGTAATGCATCCTCAAGCGTGACTTTTCCCCCTGCCACGGCTTCCTGCATTGCATGAGGCGCAGAAGAGACGCGTAAGCGCATCAAAAGTATGAAGAAGACCAGACCAGAACAGCTGGCAACCGCGAAATTTAATTTCGGGTTAATATTAAACAATAACCCGGCGAAAAAGGTTGCCACAGCCCAACCCAGCGACCCCCACATCCTTGCTTTTCCGAATTCAAACTGGCTCTGACGGGCGACACGCTCGGTGTAAGACTCAAGGACACCAATACCGCCATTG
>NZ_JAFMOS010000621.1 GCF_019049755.1 Rahnella perminowiae | reverse complement strand
CTTCAAGTTCAAAACCGTGGGCCGACGCCCACGACCTTGACCTTAAGGCCAGTTTGGGTGGCAACCCAAGGTGTTGACCTAAAGGCGGTTCGGGTGGCAAACCCAAAATCAAAGCTTCGGGATTTCCCGATAAAATCCCACGCCGATGAGGCGTCCAAACAGAAATGGTATAAATTTCCGTCCCCGTAGCCAGATTTCCAGCCGTGAAGGGGCACGCTTCCTTTGTTTCTGTCCGGCCTTACTGATCATAATCTGTAACGCCTGCGTCGCCCAGGTCGGGAACATGCGACGGCGCTGAATGCGTTTTAAATGCCGCAGCGTCAGGCGTCCGGCCTTGAGCGGTTCAGTGATGATATTCGCCGTCGCCACGGCATCCTGAATGGCCAGATTCACGCCAACACCGCCGATGGGTGACATCGCATGCGCTGCGTCGCCGATGCACAGCAGCCCCGGTTTTGCCCACTCTTTCAGACGGTCAATGCGGATCACCAGCAGGCGTACGTCTTCCCAGCTGAGGATATCTTCCTGAAGACGCGGGCGTTCGAAGGGAGATACTTCGGTCAGCAGGTCGAGAAAGGGCGCGATGCCCTGCGCTTTGAGCGAATCCAGACTGCCTTTGGGAATCGAATATCCACACTGCCAGTAATCTCCCCGGTCAATCATGATGAAGTTTTTCTTCGGGCCGCGATGACCCATTGACCACTGCGGATCGTCCGGTCGTTTGTGAATTTTCAGCCATAACACGTCACGCGGCGTGCCATAACGGCGGACTTCCATCCCGGCCTGTTCCCGCACGATGGAATTACGGCCATCGCAACCGATCACCAGACCGGCATCAAAGTGCTGCGTTTCTCCGTCCACTTCAGCAATAACACCGGATACCTGCCCTTTATCCTCCTGCAACGACAGCACCTGTGCATTATGGATCAGCCTGAAATTGGGCAGTTGTGCTGCCTTACCGGCGATAAAGTTAAGGAAATCCCACTGCGGCATAAAAGCGATAAATTTACACTGCGTTGGCAGATGACTGAAGTCCGCCAGCGTGGTTTCCTGGCCGTCGATTTCACCATATAGCTTTTCAGCGCGCTGGTGTGGCAGGGCGAGGAATTCGTCGAGGAAACCCAGTTGCCAGATGATGTCCAGCGTCGAAGGGTGAATGGTGTCGCCGCGAAAATCGCGCAAAAAGTCACGGTGTTTTTCCAGCACAGTGACGTCAATACCTTTACGCGCCAGAAGATATCCCAGCATTAAACCTGCGGGACCGCCCCCGACAATGCAGCATGATGCTGCTGAAGACTTTGTATCCGGTGTCATAACCACCTGCCTGGCAGAATGAATTCATATGATAACAGTTATCATTTGCACTCCTGCGCGTCAATCCATCCCGTGCTACATCACTGAACATTACCTGCACAGCGGTACAACATATCCGGCTTTATTTGCACCACCGCGATCTGCCCGTCATCTTCCCGCATGGAACGTTATTTATTCATATTCCATTTTAATCAATTGCTTAACGGCGGTTCTGCAAACTGGCAGACAAATTGCAATGTGGTCCACAGGTTGAGTTGTTGGGCCAATTTGGACCGGTGTCCGTTGAAAACAATGTGCGGAGAAGCCAATGAGCGGCGAAATAAATTTATTGCATCCGATCGCGCCACAACAAAGCGACACCCTGGTACTGGATGCGCTGACGCGTTATGTGGCGCAGTCCGGCACCCGTATCGGCGAGAAACTGCCTCCTGAGCGTGTGCTGGCTGAAGGTCTGGCGGTGAGCCGCAACACCGTGCGTGAGGCGCTCAAACGCTGGGAGGCACTGGGAATTATCGTGCGTAAAAAAGGCAGTGGCACCTTTTTGCAGTCTGAAATTACTGCTAACGACAGCTTTCTGTCCCTGCGCTTTAAAAATGATTCCGCCACCATGCTGCATGCGCTGGAAGTGCGCCGGATCATCGAATGTGAGGCTTCGGCAATGGCGGCAGTGCGTGCTACGGAAAGCGATTTGCTGTTCATCGAACAGAAACTGGTTGTGATGGAAAAAGTACATCTGAGCATCGGTTCCGCAGGGGCAGAAGACTGGCAGTTTCACGCGGCGATCTACAGCGCCGCGCACAATCCGCTGCTGCTGCAAATGGTCGGCGGCATTTACGACCTGCTGCATGCCTTTTTCGAATCGCCACCGGAACAGGCGCTTTTCAGCGACTCTTTTCCGCTGCACCGCCTGTTATATGAAGCCATTGCGCGCCGCGAACCGGAAAACGCGCGCAGGCTGAGCAACGACATTCTGAACATAACCGAACGTGACATGAAGGAAGTGATCAATGCAGCAAGATGATAAGAGCCAGCCGGTTGAGTTAAGTGAAAACACGCATTTAGTGCATGACGGCCGCCACGATCGCGGGGCGATTTCACCCCCTATCTATCAGTCGTCGTTATTTAGTTTCACCGATTATGACAGCATGATTGCCCGTTTTCGTGGTGACAGCGACCACGCATTATATTCCCGCGTCGACAACCCGACCGTGATCGAATTACAGAAGAAGGTGGCGCAGCTTGAAGGCGGCGAAGCCTGTCTGGCGTTCGGCAGCGGCATGGCGGCTATCAGTAATGCCATTCTCAGCGTGGCCGGTCCCGGCGATAAAGTCGTCTGTGTGAATCACGTTTATCCAGACACCTACCGTTTTCTGCGCGGTTTCTGCACCCGTTTCCAGATTGAATCACAGTTTGTCGATGGGGGTTCTCTGGCCGCACTCGAAGCGGCGATTCAGGGGGCGAAACTGTTATATCTCGAAAGCCCGAACAGCTGGGTGATGGGCGAGCAAAATCTGCCAGCCATTGCCGCGCTGGCCAAAAAATACGGCGTAATAACGATGATCGATAACAGCTGGGCGTCACCGGTTTTCCAGAAGCCGCTGGCGGCAGGCATCGATCTGGTTATTCATTCTGCGTCGAAATACATCAGCGGACACAGCGACGTCGTTGCCGGACTGGTGATTTCAAGTACAGAACACATCACTGCCATCAGTCGTTATATCAGCCCGTTTTTAGGCGGCAAACTCTCCGCGAATGAAGCCTGGCTGTTGCTGCGTGGCTTACGCACGCTGCCGCTGCGTATGCGCCAGCATCACGAAAGCGCGCTGGAACTGGCGCGCCGCCTGCAGGGCTATTCGCGTATCACGCAGGTGAATCATCCGGGGCTTGACCCGTTGCCGACTTCCACGCTGACCGGCTACAGCGGCCTGTTCTCCTTTGAGCTCAGCGAAGGCATTGACATTCCGACGTTCTGCAATGCGCTGACCTTATTCCGTATGGGCGTCAGTTGGGGCGGTTTTGAAAGCCTGGTGATGCCGGCCATTTCGGTGCTGAATCAGGCGGGTGAATTCAACTCGGCAAGAGATTTTGGCGTCTCACCCCGTGTGATCCGCATTTCAATCGGGCTGGAAGATACTGAAGATTTATGGCGTGACTTGAAAAATGCCATCGAAAGTGCTTGTTCCTGAAGCCATTTTTTGAAAATACCGTTCCTGTGTTCCGACTTTTTTCACCGTGGAGAATCAAGATTATGCGACACCCGAAACGTCATGTGCTCAGCCTGCTGGTGCTCAGCCTGTTTTCCTGCGCCAGTTTTGCCGCCACTAAGCTGACGCTGGTGGAAGTGATCACCAGCCCGGCACGTACCGAAATGCTGCAAAAGATGTTAACCGCTTACAAAACACAGCATCCTGATGTCGAGATCGAGGTCGTGTCGCTGCCGTGGGGGCAGGCGTTTGAAAAGCTTGGCACCATGATTCAGAGCGGGCAGTACCCGGATGTGGTGGAAATGCCGGACACCTGGCAGGGGCTGTATGCCAGTAACGGTATGCTGGCTGATCTCGAACCCCGGCTGAAAGGCTGGACAGGCACGGCAGATCTGACCGACAAAACGCTGACCATGGCGCGTTCTTCCGGTGGCACCGCAACGATGATCCCGTACGGTTTTTATCTGCGGGCGATGTTCTGGAATAAAAAACTCTTTCAGCAGGCGGGCCTGACCGACGCGCCGAAAACCATGGATGAGTTTATGGCGGATGCGAAGAAAATCAGCGCACTGGGCAACGGGATCAGCGGCTATTGCATGCGCGGCGGCGTCGGCGGCACGAATGCCTGGATGATGTTTATGGCGGCAATGAACGGCTCGCCGGACTTTTTCGATAAAGAGGGCAACAGCACGCTGACCAAACCGGGTGCGGTCAAAGGCGCGCAGTTCCTGGTGGACATGTACCAGAAAGGTTATGCACCCAAAGACAGTGTTAACTGGGGCTTTAACGAAATCGTTTCCGGTTTCTACTCCGGTAAATGCGCCATGCTGGATCAGGATCCGGACGCGCTGATCGCCATCAAGAACAGCATGAACCCGGACGATTTCTCCGTTGCGCCGATGCCGCTCGGGCCGAACGGTAAAGCCTACCCGACTATCGGTTATACCGGCTGGTCGATGTTCAAACAGGGCAAACATCAGGATCAAAGCTGGGATCTGATTTCCTTCCTGAGTAATAAAGAAAACAACCTGACCTGGTCGAAATTCGTCGGCACCTTACCGATTTATAAGGGTGCAGAGCAGGATGCATATTACCACGCGCCACAGTTTGCAGGCTGGTTTGCCGAGCTGAACAGCCCGGATTACATCCCGCTGACCATGCCGACGCACCTCAAAGGCTGGGGCTATTTTAACTCGGTGATTGTGAAAGACAGTTCGCAGGAAACGCTGCTCGGCCAGAACGACACCGAAAGCATGGTGAAAGATTGGGCGAAATACCTGACCAAAGAACAGAAAGCCTGGCTGGCTGCGCAAAAGTAAACCGGATGACTCCGGCACGGATCTGCTGCCGGAGTTCCCCATTCCTCTCAACGGAGACGCGTCATGATGTTGGAAGTTTCACCGCCAGACACCGCTGCCGCGCCGCGCTTCCCACGTTTGCGGGCGCTGCTGGAACCCTGGGTTTATCTCAGCCCGACGCTGGTGCTGATTGGCCTGTTTATCTTTGTTCCAATGGCTATCGGCATTTCCTATGCTTTTCAGAACATACAGTTGCTGAACCCGTTCGATACCGGTTGGGTGGGGCTGGATAATTTTCGTACCATGTTTGATGACCGGCATTTTTATGCCGCACTGCGCCATACCTTCAACTGGACACTGACTTCACTGGTGTTGCAGTTCGCGCTGGGGCTGGGCTTAGCCTTATTGCTCAACCGTGAATTCCCCGGCCGCCGCTGGGTGCAGGCGCTGGTGTTTCTGCCGTGGGCGGTTCCGGCGTTTCTCTCCGGGCTGACCTGGGCATGGTTGCTCAATCCAGTAATTGGCGTGCTGCCTTACTGGCTGGCTGATCTGCATATCATTTCTGAACCGTACAATATTTTGTCTGATCCGCAACTGGCGCTGTACGGCCCGGTAGTGGCGAACGTCTGGTTCGGCATTCCGTTCTTCGCCATTACCCTGCTGGCGGCGTTGCAATCGATTCCGAAAGATTTGTACGAAGCGGCGTCGATGGACGGGGCGAGCGGCTGGCAGCAGTTTTGCAAAGTCACGCTGCCGTTTCTGGCACCGATGATTGCCATCACGGTCATGCTGCGCACCATCTGGATCGCAAATTTTGCTGATCTGATTGTGGTGATGACCGACGGCGGGCCGGCAAATTCCACCTCGATTCTGTCGAGTTTCATCTTCACCACTGCATACCGCAAACTCGACTTTGGTTATGCGTCTGCGATGGCGGTGTTCCTGCTGGTGCTGATGACATTTTATGCGCTGGTTTTACTGCGCATCCGCCATCAGTTGCTGAAATAAGGGGGCTCATATGAGTGCATTGTCAATTAACGCCTGGCTGCGCAAGGGCGGGCATCGGCTGGGGATTGTGTTCTATCTGGTGTTCGCGCTGTTCCCGATTTACTGGCTGATCAAAATCTCCATCACGCCGGATAAACTGCTCTACAGTGAAGGTGTGCGGATGTGGCCGGGCGAGATGACGCTGGTCCATTTTCAGCGTGTGTTTACTGAAAGCCAGTTTCCGCTGTATTTCTTCAACAGTCTGATTGTGTCATTCGGCACGGCATTTCTGACCACAATCATTGCTGCCGGTGCGGGTTTCGCGTTTTCCCGCTTCAGTTTCCGCGGCAAAACGGTGATGGCCGCGCTGCTGCTGTTTACCCAGATGTTCCCGCTGGTGATGATCCTCGCGCCAATTTACAAAGTGATGGCACCGCTCGGGCTGACCAATAGCCTGACCGGGCTGATTCTGATTTACACCGCTTTTAACGTCCCTTTTGCCACGTTCCTGATGCAGTCGTTTTTTGACAGTATTCCGAAGGATCTGGAAGAGTCCGCGATGCTTGAAGGGTGCAGCCGATTTATGGCACTGCGCAAAGTCATTATCCCGCTGACTCTGCCGGGGATGGCGGCAACCTTAGGTTTTGTGTTTACCGCCGCGTGGAGCGAATTGTTGTTCTCGCTGATGCTCATCAACAAAAACGACGTGATGACTTTCCCGGTTGGCTTACTCAGTTTTGTGTCGAAATTCGCGGTTTCATGGGGCGACATGATGGCAGCGGCTGTGCTGGCGCTCATTCCTGCCTGTCTGTTCTTTGCGTTCATTCAGCGTTACCTGGTTCAGGGGCTGACTGCCGGTGCGGTAAAAGGATAATTCTATGGCTCAGATTACGATTTCCGATCTTCAAAAACGTTACGAAAATGTCGAAGTATTGCGACACATTAACCTGACCATTAAAGATGGCGAGTTTGTGGTGCTGGTCGGGCCGTCCGGGTGCGGTAAATCGACCCTGCTGCGCACGATCGCCGGGCTTGAACTGGCGACGGCGGGGGATATTCATATCGGTTCACGTCTGATGAATCAGGTGGCTCCGAAAGACCGTGATATCTCAATGGTATTCCAGAGTTATGCACTGTATCCGCACATGACCGTGGCACGTAACATGGGGTTCAGCCTCGAAGTCCAAAAGCGGCCGAAAGCGGAGATTGAGGCGGCAGTGAATAAAGCCGCCGATATTCTCGGGCTGACCGCGTTGCTGCATCGCCGTCCGAAAGAGTTATCCGGCGGACAGCGTCAGCGTGTGGCAATGGGCAGGGCGATCGTACGCGAGCCCCAGGTGTTTTTGTTCGATGAACCGCTTTCTAACCTGGATGCGCAATTACGGGGGCAGATGCGGATTGAAATCAAAAGCCTGCATCAGCGTATGAAGAACACCATCGTTTATGTGACGCACGATCAGGTGGAAGCCATGACCCTCGCTGACCGCATCGTCGTACTCAACCACGGCCTGATCCAGCAGGTCGGCACGCCGCTTGAACTGTACGACACGCCGGCCAATAAATTCGTCGCCAGCTTTATCGGTTCGCCGTCTATGAATTTCATCAACGGTACGCTGGAACTGGGGGATTCTGCGCCGCAATTGCGGATTAACGGGCAACTGACGCTGCCGGTAGATCCTTTAATCAAGAATCTGCAAAGTGGTACAGAGGTGATTTATGGCGTCCGCCCCGAAGCCATTGTGCTGTGCGAAGAGGGCGCGCCAGACGCGGTGCCACTGGATATCACGCTAATTGAACCTACCGGCCTGAGTGAACTTATTCACGGCAAATTTGGCACTGAAAAGCTGAGTGTTTACAGCATGGTCAGATCGGCCGCCGCGCCCGGAGACCGGGTATGGGTACAGATAGATACCGCGCGGATGCAGTTGTTTGAGGCGGATAGTCAGAAGCGGATGAGGAAAATGGGAGAGTGAAAAGCAGTAAATTTCTCGCGCGGGAATAAGTCAATCCCGGTCGGCTCCTCCCCCTTCGCAGGGGAAGGAGCGATAAGTTAAACCGCTTTTGCCTCAGGTAAGCGCATCAGCTTAAACCCGACGCCGACACCGGCAATCAGCATCAAACTGATGAATCCGGTGATCCCGTACCAGCCAAAGGAGTGCCAGAAGAATCCGCCTAACGTTCCGGCGACACTGGAACCCGCATAGTAGCTGAACAGATATAAAGACGATGCCTGACCTTTTGCACGACGGGCACGTCTGCCGATCCAGCCGCTGGCAACGGAATGGGCGGCGAAAAATCCGCCGGTGACCAGGATCATGCCGACGAAAATCAGCCAGACCGGTGAAAAAGCGGTGATTAAAATGCCCAGCAGCATCAGCGACGTTGCGCCGATCAGCACAGGGCCGCGGCCATAAACGCCGGTCAGCGCACCGGCTTTCGGCGAGCTGTAGGTACCCATCAGGTAAACGACAGATAAAATCCCGACTATCGCCTGGCTCAGATGGTAGGGCGATGAAAGCAGACGGTAACCGATGTAGTTAAACAGGGTCACGAAACTGCCCATCAGCAGGAAACCTTCGGCGAAAAGTAGCGGCAGACCGCTGTCGCGCCAGTGCAGTTTGAAGTTAATCAGCATCTTGCGAGGTTTCAGCGAGCTTGCCCGGAAATGTTTTGATGCAGGCAGAATGCGCCAGAACATAATTGCCGCCGCGAGGGCGAAGCAGCCCACGAATGCAACGGCGATACGCCAGGAGAAGAAATCCGTCAGCACACCACTGACTAAACGTCCGCTCATGCCCCCAATGGAATTTCCGCTAATGTATAAACCCATCGAGAAGGCGACCACGCTTGGGTGGATTTCCTCGCTGAGATAGGTCATGGCGACGGCTGCCACGCCGCTCAGCGATAAGCCAATCAGAGCACGCATGATGAGAATGCCGTCCCAGCTTTGCATAAAGGAACAGACCAGCGTGCAACCCGCAGCAAGAAATAACGCTACCACCATCACTGACTTGCGCCCGACTGCGTCAGAAACAGGCCCGGTGAACAACAGGCCAATGGCCATCAGACCGGTAGATAACGACAACGACAGGCTACTGGTGGCCGGTGAAACCCCGAAATCATGCGACAACACCGGCAGGATTGGCTGAACACAATACAGCAGGGCAAACGTCGCCAGCCCTGCTGAAAACAGGGCCAGCGTGACGCGGATAAACTCCGGTGTCCCACGTTTGATAAAGGGCGTTTTAAGTCCGGAGCGCGCGACGGGAGTTTCAGGATTTAACTCGTCGTCGTTGACTGAATGACTGGCTGGTGCGGCAGAAATCCGCCGGGAGGTTTTCACGGTAAGTCCTTAATGCGAAGTGCGGTAAAACTTAATTTTAAAATGTATAAGAATTTTAACGCTGCGGCGGTTATTGTCTAATATATTAATCAGTCAAAAATGATATGTTTAAAATATCAATTGGGCTGGGTTAATCCACATCATGAATCATATCGAACTGCGTCATTTGCGTTATTTCATCGCCGTTGCGGACGAACTGCATTTCGGCCGTGCAGCGGAACGTCTGCACATTTCCCAGCCGCCGCTGAGTCAGCAAATCCAGGCGCTGGAAACCCATCTTGGCGCCACGCTGTTTTATCGTAACAACCGCACTGTAAGACTGACGCAGGCGGGACAGGCATTTTTGCTGGAAGCCCGGCAGATTTTGCAGCGGGTCGGTGAGGCATCCGCTCAGGCAGCCCGCATTCATCGCGGTGAGTCAGGCAATCTGACGCTCGGGCTGACCTCTTCGGCACCTTTTTTACGCCGTGTTTCACGCACCTTACACCGTTTTCGTTTGTCCTATCCGGACGTCAATATCCGCATCGAACAACTCAACAGCAAACAGCAGATCGAACCTTTGCTGGAGGGAAAACTGGATTTGGGCATTATGCGCAATGGCGGCTTGCCGGAAGAGCTGGAACATCATCTGGTGCTGTCCGAACCGCTGATTGCCGTGGTGCACAGCGATCATCCGCTGAATGCGCTTAAAGAGGGTGAACTGACTTTTCAACACCTTGCCGATCAGCCGTTTGTGTTCTTCTCCAAAGATGTCGGTACGTCGCTTTACGATGACATTCTCGGTCAGCTCAAGGCACAGGGAATTACCCCCTATATTACGCAGGAAGTAGGGGAACCGCTGACCATCATCGGGCTGGTAGCCGCAGGGCTGGGCGTATCGATTCTGCCTGCTTCTTATCTGCGTATTCAGGTTGAAGGCGTGCGGTATTTGCGATTTGGTCACCGGCAGGGCACGACAGAACTCTGGCTGGTGAATCACGCGCGGCGTCCGGTGACCGCCGCAACCCGTGCATTTATGGAATTGTTGTTACGTGAAGAATAAGAAGCTGAAGTCAGAAGATGCTGTATTTCCAGTCAATTCCGAGCGTCTTTTACCGCAATTTGTGCACCGAATCACATAACGAATCAAATAGTTGACGACATATGACAAAAACCCCAACATAGCCCTAATCTTTATTTTGAAGCGCGAAAATAACAGGAGTTTCTTGAGTGATCCCCGACGGGCAACCAGGACATATCGATCAGATAAAACAAACCAATGTCGGTGCTGTGTACCGCCTGATAGATCTGTTTGGCCCTATTTCGCGTATTGAATTGTCGAAAAAGGCACAACTGGCTCCCGCCAGTATCACCAAGATTGTCCGTGAGTTATTACAGGCGCATCTGGTACTGGAAACTGAATTTCAGGATCCCGGCAGCCGCGGGCGTCCGGCCATTGGTTTAGCGCTCGACACCCAGGCCTGGCATTATCTTTCGGCACGTATCAGCCTGGGTTCAATCACACTCGGTTTACGTGATCTCAGCAGTAAACTGGTGGTGGAAGAGGTCCTTCCACTGCCGGAACAGGCGTCACAACCGCTGCTCAAACGTATTATTTCTGAAATTGACCAGTTTTTTATCCGCCATCAGCGCAAGCTCGAACGCCTTACTGCTATCGCCATTACCTTACCGGGCATGATTGACGCGCGTCGTGGCATTGTGCACCGTATGCCGTTTTATCATGATGTGTTCGATATGCCGCTGGGTGACACGCTGTCGGAACACACCGGTTTGCCGGTCTATGTACAGCACGATATCGGTGCCTGGACGCTGGCCGAGTCGTTATATGGTGCCTCGCGTGGCTGTAAAAATATGGTGCAGGTGGTCATCGATCATAACGTCGGGGCGGGAGTGATCACCGGCGGGCGCGTGCTGCACGCAGGCAGCAGCAGTGTGGCGGAAATCGGCCATACGCAGGTGGATCCTTACGGCAAGCGCTGTTATTGCGGTAATCACGGTTGCCTTGAAACCGTAGCCAGCACTGACAGCATTCTTGATCTCGTTCGTCAGCGTTTAACGGTACCCGTTCCGGCCAGCTTATTGCATGGCGTATCGCTGACCATCGAAGCCGTGTGTGATGCAGCAAACCGGGGCGATCAGCTGGCGCGCGACGTGATTATCAGCGTCGGACAGAGTGTCGGACGTATTCTGGCGATCATGGTCAATCTGTTTAATCCCGAGAAAGTACTGATCGGCTCACCGCTTAATTTGTCTCAGGATATTCTTCATCCCGCGATAATGTCCTGTATTCAACAGCAATCACTTCCCGCTTATAGCGAAAATATCAAACTTGAATCGACACAATTTTATAATCAGGGCACGATGCCCGGCGCGGCATTAGTCAAAGACGCGTTATATAGCGGTTCCCTGTTAATTAAATTACTGCAAGGTTAATATCCTTCAGCGTTCAAATTAACGCTGCGTTGGCTGCATTTGTTCGTCCGGATCACTGACATTAACCTGCTCAGCGGGATTTTCTTTTACTGCCTTGTCGTCATTTTATTAATCTGGATAGATCTTTTATGTCTGTTTTTAAATAAAAAACATATAAGACCTGCACATTAACCGCACGTACAGTCAACAAAACATTGCGCTAACGCAAACTGCTCTGATCGCGCATCGCCTAGACTTTCTGTCGTTACTTTGTCTCTGGCGGTGTTTTCTTACCGGAGACTATCTTTCAATAAGACGGAGAGATCCCGGAGCCTGAATTCCATGTTAACGCACTTTTTCGTCACGGGGACAGACGCTCGTGTAGGTAAAACCATTGTCACACGTGCCTTGCTTCAGGCCTTAGCCGCGCAGGATCGCTGCGTTTTAGGCTATAAACCTATTGCAACAGGCAGCCAGGAGCTGGCCGACGGGGTTCGAAATAAAGATGCGGTAACTCTTCAGCAGTCATCTTCTATTTCTTATCCTTTTAATAAAATAACCCCGCTGGCCTTAACTGACGAAGACATTTATGCCAGCCAGATCCCCGAAAATGTTTTTGAAATAATGACTCATGGTCTTAATTTCATGCGTGAAGAGGCAGATTCTGTAGTGGTTGAAGGATGCGACGGGTGGAGAACGTTGATCACGCCGCAACTTTTATATTCTGACTGGGTACGTCTGCAAAATATGCCGGTAGTATTAGTGGTGGGTATTCAGGAGGGGTGTGTCAGCCACGCATTATTAACCGCACAGGCAATTATTGCGGATGGTTTACCGTTGCTCGGCTGGGTGGCGAACCGCATTAACCCGTGTCTGGCTCACTACCAGGAAACGATTGACGCGATCAGCGCCAATATTACAGCGCCGCTGCTGGGGGAAATTCCGTATTTACCCCGAGCTGAAAGCCGCGATTTAACCCGGTTTATTAATCTGTCCAGTTTTGATCTGAAGATGATGTCTCAGGCCTGATAGTGACGTTGTCACTACTAGTCTGTAATTAACGGGCGCTGTGTGCAAACTCAGCGCTTTTTTTTGTCTATAATTAAGTGTATCTGCCTGAGTGCACTCATCAAAGCAATGCTAAGAAAACAGAGAACATGGCCGTCAATCATTCGGAAGTCAAAACAGCTGCGGTTAAATCCTCTCATCGTCCGCTCATCCTCACTGCCTGCATGTTATCGATGTTTATGGCTGCGGTAGAAGTCACTATTGTCGCGACGGCCATGCCAACTATCATTGGCGATCTGGGGGGATTCTCGCTGCTCGGCTGGGTGTTTGCGGTCTATCTGCTGACACAGGCCATCACCGTGCCGGTTTACGGGCGTCTGGCAGATTTATACGGCTGTCGCAAAATGTTCTTTATCGGCACCACGCTGTTTTTGCTCGGTTCCGTTTTATGCGGGTTTGCGCCTTCGCTTGGCTGGATGATTGGTTTTCGTGCTTTACAGGGGCTGGGGGCCGGAGCCATCACGCCGGTTGCCACTACATTGATTGCCAATGTGTATGGTCCGCAGGAAAGGGCAAAAGCACAGGGATATTTGTCCAGCGTCTGGGGCGTCTCGGCGATTGTCGGCCCGCTGATGGGGGCATTCATCGTTTCTCATTTTCCGTGGGCAGTGGTGTTTTGGGTGAATGTGCCCATCGGTCTGGTGGCGATGATGATTCTGGTGAAATACCTGCCGCCGGACGGTCAGCGTAAACCGCACACGTTAGATCTTGCCGGTACCGGCTATCTGACACTGTCTGTCGCAGCCTTACTGCTGGCGCTGTTGCAGGCAGAGGAACTGGGATATCTGGCGCTGGCGCTGGTGGCCTTGTCAGTTTGCAGCGCCTGGTTGCTGGTCCGTCAGGAGCGTAAAACACCGGAGCCCCTGTTCCCGCTGGCACTGTGGCAAAATAAAGTCATTATTGCCGGAAACGTCGGCGGGGTGATCATTGGTGCCACCATGATGGGTATCAGCGCATTTCTACCCACCTATGTGCAGGGCGTGCTTGGCGGTACACCGTTACAGGCCGGCACCACGCTGGCTCTGATGTCGATTGGCTGGCCGCTGGCGAGCATGTTCAGCAGTCGTCTGATGCAGGCAACCTCATATCGCATGACGGCGGTCACAGGCGGATTATTGCTGGCAGGCGGCAGTCTTGCGCTGTTAGTGCTCTCCCCATCGTCCGGTTTGTGGATGGCGCGTCTTGCCGCTTTTTCGATTGGCGCTGGCATGGGGCTGTGCAACACCACGTTTATTGTGTCAGTGCAAAACAGCGTGGAACCTGCCATACGGGGTATTGCTACCGCCTCGACACTTTTTACCCGCATGCTCGGTTCGGCCATGGGTACCGCATTGCTCGGTGCGACACTCAATCTCAATCTTCAGTATCGTCTGCCACAGGTGAGTGATCCCGTACAGCAACTGATGGATAAAGCGACGCGCGGTACGCTCGAAAGCAGTCAGCTGAATATGCTTACGGACAGCGTGGCGGCATCGCTGCACTGGGTCTTTGTCGTGTCTGCGGTGATTTCGGTGCTGGCAGTTGCAGCCGGTTTACTGATCCCTTCAGGCGACCGCCCGCACTCCGAACCGCAGCGGGAAAACTAACTTGCGGTTCGTTGTTGTAGCCTGACTGCAATTAACATCAGCGTCAGGCTCAGAAACGCTGCCACTGACGCCATGGCCATACCATCACCGACAGAACCCTGTTCAAACTGGCGCCAGACATACACCGACACGGTTTGCACGCCCGCCGGTGACAGCAGCAGAGAGGTTACCAGCTCGCGCGACGCGACGGCGAACACCATCATCATTGAGGCAAGTAAACTCGGAAACACCAGCGGCAGCAGGATCAGGCGTAATGTTTGCGCCGCTGTGGCACCATGCACGCGCGCGGCGGCATCAAGATTTCCGCCTATCTGCTTTAATGCGGCGCTGACATAACGCACCGGATAAGGCAACAACAGGCAGCAGTACGCCAGCAGCAAAATCCCCCAGGTGTTATACGGTGTCACCGGCCAGAAGCGCTGGTTCCAGGCCAGAATCAGACCCACACCGACCACAATCCCCGGTAGTGCCGCCGGCAGCAGCGATAAACCGTCAATCAATGCGGCACCGCGAATTTTGCGTGCCACCACCAGCCACGATGCCATCAATCCGGTTGCCCCTGCGATAAGTGCAGTGCCCAGCGCCAGACCGAGGCTGGTTGAAAGTGCGGCAGGGGCATCGCCATGTGCAGCAAACACATTGCCAAAGTGTCCTAAGGTCAGATTCTGCCACGAGAGCCCGCCGGACAACGTACGGGAAAACGCGGTGATCAGCATGGAGACAATCGGCAGCGCGACGGCGATCAGTGCCACCGCCATAAACAAAATCAGCACCGGGATAGTCCAGCCAGCCAGCGATTTCTGTGTGACGTCAGCCGGTTTGCCGGTCAGGCTTTCAACATTTTTACCCGCCAGTACCGCACGCTGAACGCTGTATGCGCAAAGCGCAATCGCCACCAGCATCAGCGAAAGCACCGCCGCACCGGGCAAATCGACCGGCCAGTCGGCGAGGCGTTGTTCGATACCTGTGGTGAGCATCAGAATACCGCTGCGCGAACCCAGTGCGCCGGGCACGCCGTATTCTTCAATCGACAGCGTAAACGCCAGCAATAAACTGGATGCCATCGCCGGTAACGCCATCGGCATTGTGATGCGTATAAATGCCCGCCACGGACCTGCGCCATGAATGCGCGCGACATCTGCCAGACGGCTGCCGCTGGCCGCCATGCTGCGTGAGACCGCAAAATATACCACCGGGAAAATATTCAGTGTCATCACCACCACCATGCCCGGCAGCGAAAACAAAAAATCATTCAGATGTAGCCATGGCAGCAGTTGCTGGACATAACCGTTAGTCTGTAACGCCAGCATCCAGGACAGCGCGGCAATATAGGGCGGCAACAGGAAGGGCACCAGAAACAGAATGTCCCACAGCGCGGCGGCGGGCAGCGCAAACAGGCCGCGTAAGGCACCCAATGGAATGCCAATCAGACCGCTGCATATCGCCACGCCCAGTCCGACCTTTAACGTGGTGGCGAACAATTTACGTAACTGAGGCTCTTCGAACACAGGGGGAAAGGCGCTGAACGGCGCGGAAAAACTGCCTGTATCCAGATGCGGGAAGACAGCCTGCAAGGCGACAAACGTGACCGGCACTGCAACCAGCAACAGCAGTGCAATGCCCGTCACGCCCGGTAAAAAAGCGTTTCTGCTCATTAATGAAATCTCAAAAGCGGGCTGTAATGGTTAACAGCCCGTGAAAGGATTACTGCGGGCTGAACAGCTTCGCAAAACGGTCGAGAACGTCTTTACGTGACGCAGAAGCCTGAGAAACTTCCGGAAGCAATTTCAGTGACTTAAACAACGGACGTCTGGCGTCGATATCGGTACGGGCCGGCATCAGCCAGGCATCAGCCACCATTTTCTGGCCTTCAGGCGACAGTGCGTAATCGATAAAGGCTTTCGCTTCTTTTGGCTGCTGGCTGGATTTGAGGATCATCATCGGGCGCGGCGCGATGACCGTTCCGCTGTCCGGGAAAATCACTTTTACGGATTCGCCGTCCTGCATGCTGGCGTAAGATACATAATCAACCGCACCAAAGACGGCGGCTTTTGCACCCTGTAAGACCGGCGTCAGCGCTTGTGCGTTGGGTCCCGCTATGATCATGCCGTTGGCTTTCAGATCCTCAAACAGTTTCCAGGCCTGCTGTGCGTGGGCATTTTGTAACCCGATCAGCAAATCCAGAGACGCACCGGAAAGCGACGGATCCGGCGTAGTGACTTTGTCTTTGAATTCCGGTTTGGCTAAATCGCCCCAGTCTTTAGGCTCGGTAGTACCACTTTTGGTATTCCATACGATACCCAGGGCGGAAATTCCCTGTGCGACGTAATACGGTGTTTTAAACTGCGCCGGAACCTTTTCTGCGTTCGGGCTTTGGTATCCGAGCAACCAGCCGCGCTGTTCGAGATCGGTGGCGGTATCCCAGGATGCTGAGATAAGGATGTCGGCGCGCGGGTTTGCCTGTTCTGCTTCCAGACGCGCCATCACTTTGCCGGTCGTTGCCTGGAACACATCCACTTTTATGCCGGTTTGCTTTTCATATCCGGCTGCCAGTTTTTTTGCCAGAGAGCCCGGCCCGGCGGTGTAGAGCGTCAGCGCCTGTGCACTGCCTGCTGCCATTGCGAGAGAAAGAGTCATTGCTGTCATTACGCCTGTTTGGATACGGGAAAACGTTTTGGAGGTTTTATTGTGTGTGCGGTTCATCATTTTCATTCCATCAAAGGTTAAGCAACAAAAGGTGAAACAACGGAAGGGTCAATCGGGTCAACGCTGGCGATTGCGCCTTTGTCCATGCGCGCAATGCAGTGTGCGAGTGCACGAGCTTCGTGCTGATCGTGGGTGACATACACCGCCGTAGTGCCGAGTTGGCGCAACAGGGTTGCCATTTCCTCGCACAGGCTTTCCCGCAGATCGCGGTCAAGATTCGACAGCGGCTCGTCGAACAGTAAAATTCGCGGCTCGGCAACGATGGCCCTCGCCAGTGCCACGCGCTGTTGTTGGCCACCGGAAAGCTCAGAAGGGCGTCTTGAAGCGAAACCCGCCAACCCGACGCGTTCCAGCGCTGCCATCACTTTCTCCTGCTGCGCTGCACCCCGGATATTGCGCATCTGCAACGGGAATGCGACGTTCTGCTGTACGGTCATATGCGGCCACAATGCATAATCCTGAAACGCCATGCCGAGATGGCGTTTTTCCGGTGGCACATTGATTTTTCCGCTGGCGACAATTTCGCCATCGAAACTGATCTGCCCCGACGCCGGATGCAGCAATCCTGCCAACATTTTCAGCAGCGTACTTTTACCGCAACCGGAAGGGCCAAGCAGGGCGAGGATAGTGCCTTCGGGCACCGATAAATTAACGCGATTGAGTACCGGGTGACTCCCAAAGAAATGGGAGACCTCATGGATGGCGATAGCGGGAGGAGAAGACATGCGCGCAGGCGCATTCCCGCTGATGGTAGCTGGAATGATCATGGTGGGGAACTATCCTCTTTGGGACTTAATTGTGCTGGTGAGCGTAAAGGGGGAATGTGACGGACGGATGACAACACCTTGGGGTGCCACCCAAACTGGCCTTAAGGTCAAAACCGTGGGCGTCGGCCCACACCGACCAGAGACCTGGTAACGCGCGGGCCTCTGGACTCCGCGCTTTTTCACTGCGCGCTGTCGCGGGTATGACGGACATGTTCTGATGCATTGGTGAGTGGCGCAAAATGTCATCGCTTCGCGATTCCCGAATTTCAGGTTTACTCGGCCTACGGCCTCGCCCTTCGGGCCGTCACTTCGTGACGTTGTCTCGCTCCGCTCGGCTCGAGCCATAGGTCTCGAACCATTCATTCGGTGCCATTTTTGATCACGCCATTGCACCTTCTAAAACAGATGGTTTTTTGTTTTGAACTTAAGATTGTGCGGGCGGTTCAGAAAGCTTGCTGAATGAGAGGTTGCAGACCTGAGGCTGCAATCCCGAAATGAAGGTACCGCGCAGCGGCAAGATTTCCAGCCTGTCGCAATGGTTGCTGAAACATAGCCAGCGAGCGAAGCGCGTGTTGAAAAAGCGTGGGGAAATCCAAAAGGGGAAAAGCACTTTCCCCTTTTGGGCGGTTTCGGCGCAGCGTGTTATATGATCACCGCACGTAAGAAACCGAAATGTTTTCGATCTGTTTTAGCAGTGTTAGCCGCAATTTGCAGCGGCTTTCTGCAAATAAATCAGCGATTGCAAAGCTTGTAATACACCTCATTCCACCGGATCTGATTCTTAAAGTCCGGCAGCGTCGTCTCGTTATCAATCACCAGCAGTTCAATCCCGGAAAGCTCTGCATATAACCGCAGCGCGTCGATATCGAGTGCCTGTGAGAACACGGTATGGTGTGCGCCGCCGCCGAGGATCCAGGCTTCTGCTGCTGTCGCCAGTGATGGCTGGGCTTTCCAGATAGCGCGGGCAACCGGCAGTTTTGGCAGCGGATGCGGTTGTTCGATGGTATCCACCAGGTTGACCAGAAGACGGAAGCGGTCGCCCATATCGATGACGCTGGCATTGACCGCCGGACCCGCTGGCGTGGAGAAAATCAGACGTGCCGGATCCGCTTTACCACCTATGCCGAGATATTGCGCGTCAAGCAGCGGTTTCTCTTCTTTGGCAATCGACGGACACACTTCCAGCATGTGCGAGCCCACCACCAGATCACTGCCCGGCTTGAAGTGGTAGGTGTAATCCTCCATGAAAGACGTGCCGCCTTTCAGACCGCTGGCCATCACTTTCATGATGCGCAGCAGGGCAGATGTTTTCCAGTCACCCTCGCCACCAAAGCCGTAGCCTTTCTGCATCAGACGCTGAACGGCCAGCCCCGGCAGTTGTTTCATACCGTGCAGGTCTTCAAAGTTGGTCGTGAACGCGCCGAATTTACCCTGCTCGAGGAAGCGGGTCATGCCGAGTTCAATTTTGGCGGCATCCAGCAGATTTTCACGACGTTCGCCGTTGAGTTTTACCGCATCCGTCAGACGATAGGTGGCTTCGTATTCTTCTACCAGCGTATCGACGTCGCCTTTGCTGACTTCGTTGATTACGCTGACCAGGTCACCAATACCGTAGGCGCTGATGCTGTAACCGAACTGGATTTGCGCAGCCACTTTATCGCCTTCGGTGACCGCAACTTCACGCATGTTATCGCCAAAACGTGCCACTTTCAGATGCTGGCTTTCGTTTTTCGCGGCAGCAACCCGCATCCACTGAGCGATACGGCGATGAGATTCGCCGTCCTGCCAGTGACCGGCCACTACGCTATGTTGCTGGCGCATACGGGCACCGATGAAGCCGAATTCACGGCCACCGTGCGCAGTCTGGTTCAGGTTCATGAAATCCATGTCCATGGTTTCCCAGGGGATTTCGGCGTTGAACTGGGTATGGAACTGCATCAGCGGCTTATGCAGAATGCTCAGCCCGGCGATCCACATTTTGGCCGGTGAGAACGTATGCAGCCAGGTGATGATGCCCACACAGGCATTGTCATAGTTAGCTTCACGGCATAACGCGGTGATTTCGTCCGGCGTGGTCACCAGCGGTTTGAGCACCAGTTTGATCGGCAACCCGGCTTCGCTGTTCAGGCTACTGACCACCTTCTCGGCGTTCTCTTTTACCTGACGTAATGCCTGGGGACCGTACAGATGCTGACTGCCAATGGCGAACCACACTTCGAGATGTTTAAACGCGTCCATTTATGACTCCTGAATATCGGATAGGTAAAATACGAATTAATGTGCCGGTTTTGCTGCAAACAGTGGTTCTGTCGTGGCACACCATTGCTGATAACGTGTGTACAGACGCTGATATTGCTCAACGCGCTGCGGATCCGGCAGCAGTGTGTGTTCAATGCTACAGGCCATTTTTTCCTGAGCGGCAGGGACATCGTTGAATTCCCCGGCGGCGACAGCGGCAAAAATCGCGGCACCCAGCGCGCAGCACTGATCCGAGGCGACAATTTGCAGCGGACGGTTCATGGCATCAGCACAAACCTGCATGATGACCGGCGATTTACGTGCGATGCCGCCGAGGGTCAGCACGTTTTCCACCGGAATATCCTGCTGTTCGAAACATTCCATGATGGCGCGTGCGCCAAAAGCGGTCGCCGCAATAAAACCGCCGAACAGTTCCGGCGCCTCTGTGCCCAGATTGATATCGGTAATGACACCTTTCAGACGCTGGTTGGCAAACGGTGTGCGGCGGCCGTTAAACCAGTCGAGCACCAGCGGCAGATGATCCAGTTTCGGATTTGCCGCCCAGGCCGCAGTGAGATCGGTAAGCAGATTTTTTTGCAGGCTGGTCAGTTGCGGTGCCATTTCAGGATGCGCTTTGGCTGCCTGAATCAGCGGCCAGCTCAGCAGACGGCTGAACCAGGCATACATGTCGCCGAAAGCGGATTGTCCGGCTTCCATTCCGATCATGTCCGGTACCACGCTGCCTTCGACCTGCCCGCAGATGCCGGCAATAGCACGGTCATTGACGCGTTCTTTATCGGCAATGAGAATGTCGCAGGTGGAAGTGCCGATCACTTTGACCAGCGTATAAGGTTGTGCACCCGCGCCGACGGCGCCCATATGGCAGTCGAATGCACCGCCCGACAGCACCACGCTGGCCGGTAAGCCAAGACGTTCGGCCCATTCAGGCGTGAGTGTGCCAACAGCCTGTTCGGCGGTAACGGTATCGGTAAACAGCGGATACGGCAGATGTTCAACCAGCAACGGATCAAGTGCGGCAAAGAAATCTTTGGGTGGCAGACCGCCCCATGACGGATGCCAGAGCATTTTATGTCCGGCGCTGCAACGTCCGCGCACCACTTTATCCGGCGCGGTGGTGCCGGAAAGCAGGGCGGGCACCCAGTCGCACAATTCGACCCATGATGCGGCGGCTTGTTTAACCGCCGCATCTTCACGCGATACATGCAGGATTTTTGCCCAGAACCATTCTGAGGAATAAACGCCGCCGATATAACGGGAATAGTCAGGGAAATTGCCGCTGCGACAAAGACGGTTGATCTCTTCGGCTTCTTCTATGGCTGTGTGATCTTTCCAGAGCACGAACATGGCGTTGGGGTTTTCGGCGAATTCCGGTTTCAGCGCCAGAATGTTGCCTTCTTTATCGACAGGGGCGGGGGTTGAACCGGTGGAATCAACACCGATACCCACCACGCGCGCAGCACGTTCGCTGCCCAGACGTTGCACCACATTTTTAATCGCCTGTTCCATTGCCTCTATGTAGTCGAGCGGGTGGTGGCGGAACTGATTTTTTGCCGCATCACAATAGCGACCTTCATTCCAGCGCGGATAATAAACCACATCGGTTTCCATCTCGGCACCGGTCTGGCAATCCACTGCCAGGGCACGGACGGAATCGCTGCCAAAATCAAGACCAAGAGCAATCGCACCTTGCGTCATTCTTTCTCACTCCTTCAGGTTTGCCGTAGTCATTACGGCGGCGAATCGAATTGCTCTAACAGTAGGAGGATGCAAAAAAGTGAGTGAGGAGGCGTTAGCTGGAAGTATGCACAAATCTGCTCCCAATGATGTTTCTGTGAGGTTGGTCAAATGTTAGCGTTTGGCTAAAATCGCTATATCTATGCACAAACCTGCTGTTTTCCCGCCGTGTGATAGCGCTCTACATTCCGTTGCAAAATTACCGCTAAAACTTAACCCGTCTTACAAGAGAGTGTGACGTAAATCCTCTATAAAACCGGACTTCGCCGCACTTTCACTTTGTTTCTTTACGCTACTGATAACGTTTTCACGATTGCGGTAAACCACCCGATGTAAGACTGCGATTGTGAAAAACAACAATAAAAGTCGGAGAACATCATGCATAAATTCACTAAGGCATTAGCGGCGGTCGGGTTAGCTGCCCTTATGTCACATTCAGCTATGGCAGCCGAGAATCCGAAGCTGGGATTCCTGGTTAAACAGCCGGAAGAGCCGTGGTTCCAGACTGAATGGCGGTTCGCAGATAAAGCCGGTAAGGATCTCCACTTCGACGTCATTAAAATCGCCGTGCCGGATGGTGAAAAAACGTTGAATGCGATTGACAGCCTGGCGGCCAACGGGGCGAAAGGTTTTGTCATCTGTACGCCGGATCCGCGTCTCGGACCTGCCATCATGGCGAAAGCGCGCAGCTATGACATGAAAGTGATCCAGGTGGATGACCAGTTTGTGAATGCCAAAGGCAAGCCAATGGAAGAAGTGCCGTTAGTTATGATGGCCGCGACCAAAATCGGCGAACGTCAGGGGCAGGAACTGTACAAAGAAATGCAAAAACGTGGCTGGAAAGTGGCTGATACCGGGGTGATGGCCATTACGGCAGATGAACTCGATACGGCGCGCCGCCGCACCTCCGGTTCGATGGATGCGTTGAAAGCAGCCGGATTCCCGGAAAAACAAATCTATAAAGTCCCGACCAAATCTAACGACATACCGGGCGCACTGGATGCCGGTAACTCCCTGCTGGTGCAACATCCTGAAGTGAAAAACTGGCTGATCATCGGCATGAACGACAACACGGTATTAGGTGGCGTTCGTGCAACCGAAGGTCAGGGCTTTAAAGCCGCTAACGTCATCGGCATCGGCATCAACGGCGTGGATGCGGTGAATGAGTTGTCAAAAAGTGCCCAAACCGGTTTCTACGGTTCCCTGTTACCTAGCCCGGATATCCATGGTTACAAAAGTATCCAGATGCTGAATGAATGGGTCACCAAAGGCGTTGAACCACCGAAATTTACTGAAGTGACGGATGTTGTCCTCATCACCCGCGATAACTTCAAAGAAGAGTTGAAGAAGAAAGGTCTTATGTGATCTTCAGATGTGGTTGAAACAAGCAATACCCCTAAATAATTCGAGTTGCAGGAAGGCGGCAAGTGAGCGAGTCCCGATGAGCTTACATAAGTAAGTGATTCGGGTGAGTAAGCGTAGCCAACGCATCTGCGACTTGAAGTATGAAGGGGAGAGACGCTGCTGCAGAGTGGACGACAGGAAGTTTTACGAACTGTTTTCTGCTGTGCAGCGGCGTGCATCCATACTTAATCAACTTCCAGGTAGCCACTATGACTCAGCAATCTTTCGATAATAAGACGCCTTTGCTGACACCGTCCCTGACGGAGTTTGATGCGGCCAGGCCGTATCTGGAATTCCATGACATTGGCAAAACTTTTCCTGGCGTGAAAGCGCTGGACGGGATTTCTTTCAATTGTTATGCCGGGCAGATCCATGCGCTGATGGGCGAAAACGGCGCGGGTAAATCTACGCTGTTGAAAATCCTCAGCGGGAACTATCAGCCTTCCCAGGGCAATATTCACATCAAAGGCCAGCCGGTCGCATTCAGCCATACCACGGATGCGCTCGATGCCGGTGTGGCGATTATTTATCAGGAATTACATCTGGTGCCGGAAATGACGGTGGCAGAGAACATTTATCTCGGCCAGTTACCGAGCAAACATGGTTTCGTGAACCGAAAATTGCTGCGTTACGAAGCCAAAATTCAGCTTGAACATCTCGGACTGGATATCGACCCCGATACGCCGCTGAAATATCTTTCCATCGGCCAGTGGCAGATGGTTGAAATTGCTAAAGCGCTGGCACGTAATGCCAAAATTATTGCGTTCGATGAGCCGACCAGTTCACTTTCCGCCCGTGAAATTGAACAGTTATTCCGTGTTATCCGTGAGTTACGTGCTGAAGGGCGCGTGATTTTATATGTCTCGCACCGCATGGAAGAAATTTTCGCATTAAGTGACGCTGTCACTGTTTTCAAAGACGGGCGTTATGTCCGCACTTTCGACGATATGACGCAGGTGGATAACAGCAAACTGGTGCAGGCGATGGTTGGCCGTAATCTCGATGACATTTACGGTTACGCACCGCGTCCGCATGGTGAAATCCGCCTTGAACTGGAAGAGGTGAAAGCACCGGGCGTGAGAACACCGGTCAGCCTCACTGTACGCCAGGGTGAAATCGTCGGCCTGTTCGGGCTGGTGGGCGCAGGGCGCAGTGAGCTGATGAAAGGCTTATTCGGCGGCACGCGGATTACCGGTGGCACCGTCCGGCTCGACGGCGTAGCGCTGAATATCCGCAAACCGGCGGATGCTATCCGCCAGGGCATCATGCTATGTCCGGAAGACCGCAAGGCTGACGGCATCATTCCTGTGCACTCGGTGCGTGACAACATCAACATCAGCGCCCGTCGCAAAACAGTCAAAGCAGGGTGTCTGATCAACAACGCCTGGGAAGCGAAGAATGCGCGTAAACATATTGATGCGCTGAATATCAAAACCCCCAGCGATCAGCAACTGATCATGAATCTTTCGGGGGGTAATCAGCAAAAGGCCATTCTGGGTCGCTGGTTATCGGAAGAAATGAAAGTCATTTTGCTGGATGAACCGACGCGCGGTATTGACGTTGGTGCTAAGCATGAAATCTACAATGTGATTTATTCACTGGCAAAACAAGGCATTGCGGTGCTGTTTGCGTCCAGTGATTTACCGGAAGTGCTGGGTCTGGCCGACAGGATTGTGGTGATGCGCGAAGGTGCAATCTCCGGCGAACTGTTGCATGACGACGCCACCGAAGAAAAAGCGCTGGGGCTCGCCATGTTGCGGACACCCGTTCTTGATTCTGCCCATGACGCTGCCTGACTGAGGAGCAAAATATTATGTCGAGTATGACGACCAATTCAGCTAAACCGGATCAACCTTCAGCCGCCTCACGCGGCGGCCAGGGGCTGATGCGTATCTGGGACAGTTACGGCATGTTAGTGGTGTTCGCTGTGCTGTTTATTGCCTGTACCATTTTCGTGCCCAACTTCAGTTCTTTCATCAACATGAAAGGGTTAGGGCTGGCGATTTCAATGTCCGGGATGGTGGCTTGCGGGATGCTGTTCTGCCTGGCTTCCGGTGACTTCGATTTGTCAGTTGCGTCGGTGATTGCCTGTGCGGGCGTCACGACCGCCGTGGTAATCAATATGACCGAAAGCTTGTGGATCGGTGTCGCTGCCGGTTTACTGCTCGGTATGCTGACCGGTTTGCTCAACGGTTTTGTTATCGCCCGCCTGAAAATCAATGCGCTGATCACCACGCTTGCCACCATGCAGATCGTGCGCGGTCTGGCGTACATCATTTCCGATGGTAAAGCGGTGGGTATCGAAGACGAACGTTTCTTCACTCTGGGTTACGCCAACTGGCTGGGGTTGCCTGCGCCCATCTGGCTGACGGTCGGTTGTCTGATCATCTTTGGTCTGTTGCTGAACAAAACCACTTTCGGGCGTAACACGCTGGCGATTGGCGGTAATGAAGATGCGGCGCGTCTGGCCGGTGTGCCGGTGGTGCGTACAAAAATCATCATCTTCGTGCTCTCCGGGCTGGTGTCAGCGGCGGCGGGCATCATTCTGGCGTCACGCATGACCAGCGGCCAGCCCATGACCTCACTGGGCTTCGAATTGATCGTTATTTCTGCCTGCGTGCTGGGGGGCGTTTCCCTGAAAGGCGGCATCGGCAAAATTTCCTATGTTGTTTCCGGGATCCTTATTCTGGGTACCGTGGAAAATGCGATGAACCTGCTGAATATTTCTCCGTTCTCGCAGTATGTGGTTCGTGGTTTGATCCTGCTGGCGGCGGTGATCTTTGACCGCTACAAACAGAAAGCGAAAAAGACCGTTTAATCGGGTTTTGTGATAACGCTTTCATCCTGTCATCGTCCGGCATTTAGCGCCATCACGGGTTAAATGCCGGGAAAACGCGTGTTTGTTCACAATATAGTAACCTTTACTGGCAGCGTTTTCACTGCCGGTTAGAATAGATGAAAAGTCCATAGCCATGTGAAGTTTCAGGAGGTTCGATGTATCACCGTATGATTCAGGATCAGCAGCAAAATCCGCTGTTACCGGGTTACAGTTTCAATGCCTATCTGGTCGCCGGTATGACACCAATCCTTGCTGACGGGCCACTGGATTTTGCCATTGACCGTCCCGGCGGCATGAAGGGCTATATCCTTAACCTGACGGTGAAGGGGCAGGGGAAAGTCTTCGACGGGGAAGATACCTTCTACTGCAACCCCGGCGATCTGCTGCTATTCCCGCCGAAAGCCCGTCATCTTTACAGCCGGTCTGCTAACGCTGATTCCTGGTATCACCGCTGGGTTTATTTCCGCCCGCGCGCCTACTGGGCAGACTGGCTCGAATGGCACACCAAAACCCGCGACGTCGGGCGTCTTTCTTTACCGAATAACACTTTGTTGCTGGAATTTGACCGTTTGTTTGCCAACATCGAACAAACGCAGAAATCGGGGCGACGTTTTTGTGAAGAGCTGGGGATGAATCTTCTGGAGCGTTTGTTGCTGCGCGCCATGGAAGAAGATCCGCAGAGCCCGCAAAAAATTATGGATCCGCGTGTTATCGAAGCCTGTCAGTTTATTACCGGCAATCTGGCGGGTGAATTACGGATTGATGAAGTTGCCCGACACGTTTGCCTCTCACCCTCACGGCTGGCGCATTTATTCCGTGAGCAGGTCGGGATCAATATCCTGCGCTGGCGCGAAGATCAGCGGGTAATCCGCGCCAAATTATTATTGCAGACCACACAGGAATCCATCGCGACGATTGGCCGCGTGGTGGGATACGATGATCAGTTGTATTTCTCACGGGTATTCCGGAAGCGTGTCGGGGTGAGCCCGAGTGATTTCCGCCGCCGGAGTGTCGAGATCAACTATCCGGCCAAGCCGTATAAATCCCATCCGTGGCCGGAGCAGGAAAACGCGGTGGCGTATCATTTTTGATTTGTTCTCCCCCTTCGCAGGGGGAGGTGCAAAATTATTGATTAAAGAAGCTCTGTTTCAGTGCCCGCTCCACACCCCGCAGTTCTGCCAGTCCCCGCAGGCGTCCAATCGCTGAATAACCCGGATTGGTTTTCTTATGCAAATCATCCAGCATCTGATGGCCGTGATCCGGACGCATCGGGATAGCGCGCAGATTGCCCGCGCGGCGGCGGGTTTGCTCTTCGGTCAGAATCGCTTTGATTACCGCCACCATATCCACATCACCGTCTAAATGGTCTGCTTCATGGAAGCTTCCCGGTACGTCTTCCCGCTGCGTCGCACGCAGATGAATGAAATGCACGCGGTCGGCATAGGTGGTCATCATTTTCACCAGATCATTATCTTCACGCACGCCGTAAGAACCGGTGCAGAAGCAGAAACCGTTGTGAATACTGTCGACCGTTTCTTTCAGCCATTGCATATCTTCGATGGTGGAAATAATACGCGGCAGGCCGAGGATAGGGCGCGGAGGATCATCAGGGTGAACCGCCAGACTCAATCCACATTGCTCGGCAACCGGCACAATGCTGCGCAGGAAATGCGCCATGTTTTCACGCAATTTCGCTTTATCAATACCGTCGTAAGTGGCCAGACGTGCACGGAACTGATCCAGTGTGTAGCCTTCTTCCGCACCCGGCAAACCGGCAATAATATTAGACACCAGCTGATCTTTATCCGCCTGTGTCATTGCCGCAAAGTATTCGGCCGCTTGTTTTTGCTCATCCGCGCTGTAATAAGAGGTTGCGCCTTCGCGCTTGAGCAGATGCAATTCAAAGGCCGCAAACGCGATATGGTCGAAGCGCAGGGCGCGTGAACCATCCGGCAGTAAATAGCCGAGATCCGTGCGTGTCCAGTCCAGAACCGGCATGAAGTTATAGCAGACTGTATCGATGCCGCATTCCGCCAGGTTGCGGATAGATTGCTGATAGTTAGCAATATGTTTTTCAACATCTCCGCTACGGGTTTTAATTTCCTCATGCACCGGAATGCTTTCCACGACAGACCATACCAGCCCTTTGGCTTCAATTATGGCCTTGCGTTTCTGAATTTCTTCCACCGGCCAGACTTCACCGTTCGGGATATGGTGCAGGGCGGTAACCACGCCGGTTGCGCCAGCCTGACGCACATCATCAAGTGAAACCGGATCGTTCGGGCCGTACCAACGCCATGTCTGTTCCATGTGTTTTCCTTAAAATTGTTAACTGACTGTCTGAATGTAGTTGACGCATGGCCGGTGATAAGTTCAATCTTAATGCGCGGTCTGGTCAGGTGGTCTGCTGGTCAGGCCATCAGACCGACATATGATTCAGCATCAAACCGATCTTTAATGTGATCGGGATAACAGATCTGGGATTCAGCATGAACACGGAGAAAATAATGGCATTACCCACCCTTAAAGTTGAACGGCTGTATCGCCAGATTTCTAATGTCTTGATTAATTGCATTAATACCGGTCAGTTTGCGCCGGGCGCGATGATCCCTTCTGAGCGCGATTTATCCAAACAGCTGGGGGTCAGCCGTTCATCCATTCGTGAAGCCCTGATTGCACTGGAAATCACCGGCTGGGTGGAAATCCGCACCGGCAACGGCGTATATGTCAGCGATCCGCTGCCACAGGCCACACCTGCGGTGCAAACGGTGAATACCGAAGAGGAATTCAGCCTGCAATCACTGGTAAAAGCACGTCAGGTTTATGAATCGATGACAGCAGAACTGGCGGCAATTAACGGCACTGACGATCAGCGCGAAAAGCTAAAAGCCATCGCCCGCGAATTAAACGAACTGAATGCTAATAACGACGCCTTCCTCGAAGCCGATCGCCGCTTTCATATGATGATCAGCGAAATGACCGGCAACGAAGTGCTGCACGATATGATGGGATATTTGTGGGATAAGCGACGTTCACGCCGGTTTATGCGCCTGGAGAGTCATTACACCGAAGTGGATTTTGCCCGTGAAATGAATGCCGATCATCAGGGGATCCTGGACGCCATTTTGGCGAAAGATGGCGCAGGGGCGCGGGCAAGAATGAGCCGCCATTTACAGCATGTGTATGACCAGCTATTTGCAGAGTAAATGAAGATAGCCTAAGCTCCCTCCCTTGCGAAGGGGGGAGCAAAAGAATCTGCCCCTTAAAATTCATGATGTTCCGACCCGGCTTCACTCAGCTCGGATACGGCACCCACCCGCCGCCGTTGAGCCGGATGTAAATTTTTCCCTGATATTCCATCACCACCGAGTTCTCATTTTCTGATACCAGCGGCGTTTGTGGCAGGTTCGAGCCGAAAGTTTTCCAGTCCATTGTCGGGCGGTTAAATACTTTGCCATCGACTGCGCGGGCGACCATTTCTGAAATCGCCTGATAGCTGCTCTGACCCTCGATTTTCATCGGTGACGGCGCATGGGGGGCCTGCATACCAAAGAATTTCACGCCGACCGGAATGTGGGTAATGCCCGGGCTTGGAATGTCACGCAGACCCGATATTTGCATCTTATCGCCAACCAGGGCAGCACCATGCTCGGGCACCACCAGCAGCATGACTTTGCGGCCGGATTTATCCAGCTGATCCATAAAAGTATTCAGCTGATTCAGCAGGGTTTGTGCACGGTTATGGTAATCCGCGCCTTTATTGCTGCCCACATAACGGTTGCCGTCATGCAGCGGGATCAGGTTAAAGAAGGTCGCGGTGCGCGCGGTACCGGCTTTCTCCTGATTTTCCAGCCAGCGGGAGAACAGCTGCCCGTCGTTGAAAATCGGTGTGCCATCAAATGACGTCAGCTCATAACCCAGACCGGCCTGTGACATCAGCGGCGCTTTCATATCGGCATCATCACGCAAGTTATCGATGTAATTACCGAATACACCCGTATGATCCATAGCCAGTTGGGAAGTGAAGCCCAGACGCGCGAGATCGTCAAACAGATAACACTGCTGACCGGCAGGCTGATACAAATCATGATGCGAGGTCTGACCGCAACTGGCGCGCAGCAGGCGGATAGATGCCGGGCCGCTGTAGGCCGTGGCTGAATTAAAATTACTGAAGACAAAATCGAAACGTGACCACAGCGGTGAACTGGAAAGATTCACGGCATCCAGATCTGACCAGGCCAGCGAACAAATGTTGATCACCAGCAGGTCAAACGGCTGTGCATCAGCAGGCAACGCATCAGGGAATTTCGTCGTCTTGCGCCGTTCGTTTTGGTAAAACTGCTCCAGATAAGCGTTCAGATTGGCATTGGTGGGCGGACCATTCACGGTGTTATCCGTGGCTGATGGCGCAACGGTCACCGGTGTCGTCACGGTATTTTGGGCGATAGCCGGGGGCGTATAATGCGCGAAAAATGGCGTGATGAGGCCGCTGAGGTTAAGCCACAGCAGTGCAATAACGGTAAATGTGGTCAGCCGGATCCACTGGGAGATAAACAGATAACCAACCAGCAAAGCGAAACCGACGGCAATCCACTGCCAGTTGATAAAGCGATCGGCCAGTTCAAGCAGATAACTGAAACTGAAACCGGCAACGTCCGCCCCCTGATTGACGATTGAACGCCAGCCGGGCAGCCAGGTATCGTGATACAACAGTGCCAGCCCGAAAGGCAGGGCCAGCCACTGTCTCCAGCGATGCAGGCGCAGTGAACGTAACGGGAACAGCAATACTGCGGCAAAGACAAGATTGCTCAGTGCATCAAAATTCAGATACCCCGTTGAAAGCAAAACAAATTTAAGTAAAAAATAGTAGTTCCAGGCACCCAGGCCGCGCCAGGATTGCCAGATCCGCAAATGCGGTGAAGAGGATTGCGATTCGTTCATAGTGACGTCTTGGATTTCCCTATTGCGGCGGAGGCATCAGCCGGTATACCGGAGCGTTTGCGGCTTTTACTGACGGAGCTGGCTGTTATTCGCGTTAAATAGCGCGGCGAAAGCAAAAGGGCCGCGAAACGGTTTTTCCAGCGAGGTAGCCGGTTGCGCAGTACATATCCTGCCGGGAAAAAAATCACCGCTGCCAGAATAAAAATTTCAATAATATCTCTGATGTCCATGCTGTTACTCCGGTGCCCGAATCACAGGCGAATCGCTCACGGCGAGCGTAACGGGCACGGGTTGGTGCACCTGCGCCCGTTTTAACGGTTCTGTTTTATGTTGCACGTATGTTTCTGCCGCCAGCACCGGTGTTGCCATCGGTGGCCTGGCGGCCAGACGGCGAACTTCTGTCTGGATATCCGGTTCCTGACTCCAGAACGTCTGGCTGGTGAACACTTCTTTGACCGGCAGGCTAAACAGAAATGTCAGCACATTTTCCACATCGCTGACCTGACAGTTCGACAGAAACAGATAAAGATGACGCCCGGTAACGGTCAAAATGTCACCGTCACGGCGCAGCGAACATAAAGACATCGCCTGCTGCGGGCTGATCCCGGCGGCAGGGCGCAGAGAAATTAAAATGCCCCGGGATTCCGTCGCCAGAGAGGCGTGATCCCAAATCTCGCGCATCACCTGGCAAAAAACCGGCAGTGGCAGATAACCCTTATGGTGGGTAGGCAGCCGGCTGTCGAGCAGCAATTCGATATCGTCCGGCACATGCCGGGTATACGTGAGGTTTTGCAGGTCATCCAGCAGGGTCAGGAAGTTGGAAAGGCGTGCCGCCTGCGGGACAACCAGATTCGCGCCACAGGCCTGAAGCAGGCGCTGATCGACATAACGCAAAGAGGCATTCATTTCACGCACGACAATTTTCAAACCCGTGCCGCGCTGCATACGTAAAAGATGAACCTGACGGGCCAGCACTTCCACTTCGTCATTGCCGGTAAGGGCGAAAATGACTGTCGCCGAGCGGGCATGCGCCGCTCGTGCGGCCAGTGCTTCGTTATCGTCAAACAGGAACCAGCGTTCTGAAAGCGCAGGCGCACCTTCAAGCACCGAGCGATCGGCCAGCAACATCCACTGGTCATCGCCGGTTTGGTCGGAAACTGCCGCAGAAACGTTTGTTTGAATTTCCCAGCCGGTGTGGTGGCGTATCAGCGGATAAAGCGTGTTGGCTTGCGCGCCCAGTGTGTCATGCCACCAGGAAATACCCCATTGATTAGGCTCAACATCCGTTTTCAAATCTGCAACGCCGTATATATTGCGGTGGTATAAGTGAAGCTGAGTTTTAACCGCATTAATACCGTTTCCATAGCAGATAATAAGGAGCGTTGTACCTTTATTATGGGTGCCAGAGCTCATTTCACTCAACCAGCGGGCGAATTGTTTATCACTTATCGCCTGCCAGGTACTGACCGGGAGTAATAGAATCATTAAGGAGGCGGAGTGAGCAGGCAGACGATTAATATCGACTGCAAGAGAGAGAAACGCTTTTTTGCCATTCGCTAACTGGTAATAAAAGGTTTTTTTCTGATACTTTTTCAAATAAGTGAGAAGAATGTCGTCATCCGGTACTCTGTTTTCATGTGCAGTGCAAAGTAAATTGTGCTGCGGAAAAAAAACACTGACCGGAACTTCACCTTGCTGAGCCTCAACAGTTTGACCGCAAAGATGATAAGCGGCTTCCTCACTGTCGGTATTAACCCAGTAAAGCCCCTGAGATTGCATCTGGGTTAATCCATTCCAGAATGGTTTCATGCCCAATGAAAAGGAGAGTGCCATATAGTTAATCTGCTTGTGTCATTTTTGATTAAAAGTCTGCTTGGGGCACACC
>NZ_JAFMOS010000378.1 GCF_019049755.1 Rahnella perminowiae | reverse complement strand
TTGTTGTGTAAATGAAATCCTTCCATATAAATATTCTCTGAATAAACTAGAGAGGTATTCACATGCTTCATTTTTCAGAATTATCGAATGTACAATGGGATTTGGATATTGCTTGTATTGGATTTGGTCCCGCTGGTATTGCACTTGCTTGCGCAATTGATGAATGTGAAGAACTGAACGCGATTAGTTCTTCAGAACGGGTGAAGTTTTTTGAAAAAAAACAGTGATACGTCCTGGCATGGAAATTTCTTACTTCCGGGGACAGATATCAATCATCACTTATTCAGAGACTTGGTGACTCCGCGTAATCCGCAAAGCGCATATTCATTTGCTATGTATCTGAAAGAAAAAAATCGTCTGTTTAAATTCGGCCTTCTTGGCAGGCCAGCGAGTCGTGCCGAATGGTCTGATTATATAAAATGGGTTGCTGAAAAATTAAAGCAATACGTTATATATAATTCACCTGTAACCGAAATATTGCCTGTTCTTTCAGAAGAAGTTTTGATCGGGTTTCGGATCAGAACACCAGAGAAAGAATACACAACGAAACATCTTGTACTTTCGTCCGGTAATACCCCAAATATTCCTGACGTTTTTAAAGGTTGTATGGAAGGTAATGTGTTTCATACCTCTTCTTATCTTCGAAATATGACACAGGGCGAAGGTCCAGTACCACATCACTGGCTGGTGGTCGGATCGGGCCAAAGTGCCGGAGAAGCTGTAGCCCATCTGCTGAGTCGCTTGCCAGATATTCATGTTCACTCTGTTCATCGGACTGTTGGATTCCGGATAGGCCAGTTAGGTCAGTTTCCGAACCTGGCATTTTTACCAGAGCAAGCGCGTTACTTTTACCATCTGGATGAACATACTCGTGAAAAAGTCCTAAATGATGTGCGTGCAGTCAATTATGCCGGCGTGGACGCAGATGAAAGTCAGGCGTTATATTCACACTTATATGAAGGAGAAGTATCTGGTAATCAGAGGCTTATTTTACACACTTACAGCGAAGTGGTTAGTATTGAAAAAATGGGCGTCGGGTACAGCGTTGTCATTGAAGATGTTAATACCAGAATGAAAGAGGAAATTTATACAGACGGTATTGTTCTGGGTACAGGATATGTTCAGGAAGAATTGCCCGCCGCACTGACCATGCTTATTCCGTGGTTGGAAAGAAACACACAAGGTGGAATAATTGTTAATCAAAAATATCACATCACTTTGAAATCAAGAAAAGGTGTGTGTTTATTGGCTAACGGAATGTCCGAAAAAACACATGGTATCAGTGATTCACAATCTTTTTCAATGGTTGCCGTCCGAGCTGAAATTTTACTTGAACAACTACTCAGCGTATTACGGGATGAAAATTCGTTCACTCGCGTCGCAATGAGTGCTTAAGGAGATTTATGAACACTATCTCTCAGTGTGTCGGTGACGCTAACTTTATCAATGTTCGGGGGCTGGGATTCGATCATATTCACATGAAATTAGAATCTCTTAACCCTGCTGGGTCGATTAAACTTAAAACTGCTATTGGTTTAATTGATTTTTATGAAAAGAAAAGAGAAATCCATAGAGACAGTATATTGATTGAATCATCCTCAGGTAATCTGGGGGTTGCTTTGAGTTTAATTTGTGCTGAACGTGGCTATCCATTTGTTTGTGTTGTTGATCCAAATACCAACATTAACAATGTCAAAATGATGAAAGTATTTGGTGCAACCGTTATTACGGTAACAGAAACAGATAATAATGGTGGATATCTGGGAACCAGAATAAAGTATATCCGAGATAAATTAAATGAAGATCCTCGCTATATCTGGATGAACCAGTATTCCTGCCCAGCAAATCCGGAAACACATGCCGCTACCACGGCGAAAGCGATCCATCGTGCTTTTCCAAAGCTGGATTATCTCTTCGTTGGTGCAGGAACGACCGGGACGCTGATGGGTTGTTCCCAATATTTTCATCAACATTCCCCTGAGACTCGCATCATCGCCGTAGACAGCCAGGGTTCTGTGACGTTTGGTCAACCTCCCGGAAAACGGTTTATTCCTGGTCTGGGCTCCAGTCAGATGCCACCAATTTTTAATAACGCGCACCTTCACGGGCGGCTGTTGGTTGATGAACGTGCTGCAATTGGTATGTGCCGCTGGCTTGCCAGGTCGAACGGTGTGCTGTCTGGCGGTTCGACTGGCACAGTGCTTGCTGGTTTTTGTTCAATGGCAAAGCAGATAAATAAAGAGGCAACCTGCGTGGTGATTTCACCTGATGCAGGTGAACGTTATCTGGACTCTATTTATAGCGATGAATGGGTGAACACACGGTTTGAAGGTATGCATGCACTGCTCAATGATCCCTACCGGATTTTTACCATGCTTGATGAAACAGTTATCCATCTGACAGGAGAATAAACATGACTGAATTTCACATTATCGGTGGTGAATTCATTGGTGATTATCTGAGTAAACATCACGATGTTGTCACGGACATCGTGAAGAATACTTATCTTCATCATCACAATGGAAATACCGAAAACCCGGACAGTTATTTTCTACGGTTCCGGGATTCACCTTCAGATCGGATCATTGCCCTTCCCTCTGCTATCTATCCAGAAGAAACGGCAGGCATAAAATGGATAGCCAGTTTTCCCAGAAATGTTGAGCATAATCTGCAGCGTGCTTCTGCAGTTTTGATTCTGAATTCACTGGCGACAGGCTATCCCTATGCCTGTCTGGAAAGTTCTCTTATCAGTGCGAACCGAACGGCGGCATCAGCCGTGCTCGGTGCGTACTGGATGAATAGACAATCACGAACGACTCCCTCCATCGGCTTTGTCGGTGCCGGCGTGATCGCCAGAACTATCGGTAATTTTTTTGTCCGACAGGAATGGAAAATCAACGATATTGTCGTGTTCGATCAGCATACGGATTCAGCTGACCACCTTGTCAATTACCTGTGTGATGCCGGTCAGCATGCCTACACGGCTTCTCTGAGTGATGTCCTGGCGTGCGATATTGTTATCTTTGTCACCACGGCCAGCACACCTTATATAGAGACTGCTTTTCAACCTCATCAGAAAGTGCTCAACATTTCACTCCGGGATATTTCTCCTGACGTGATCCTGGCATCACAAAATATCTGTGATGATATCGAGCATTGCCTTAAAGCCTCCACCTCTCCGCATCTTGCCGAGCAACGCTCTCAAGGTCGGGATTTTATCGACGGTACTCTGGCGGGGCTTATGACCGGTCAGTTTCAGGTACGGGAGGATAAGCCGATCATTTTTAGTCCATTTGGCTTGGGCGTGCTTGATTTGGCATTGGGTAAGTACCTGTGTCAGCAGGCGATAGCTACCGGAAATGCACTCACTGTGCCTGGTTTTTTTGCTGAAACGTCAAGGTGGTGAATATGAAAAAGCAACATGACTCCGTTCTGCATGCAGGTGTTGTGGGTGTAGGACCGCGTGGACTGGTCGTGCTGGAACGTCTGACACACTATGCGCAAAAATATGATATCCCAATGCTGATATCGATCATTGATCCGCAAAAGCCAGGAATTGGCGTGCATTCTCCATCGTTACCTGAATACAAAATGCTAAATACAGTTGCTGGCCAGATCACGCTCTTCCCGGATGAAAACATGTTATCTGACGGGGGAGAGAGTCGCCCTGTGTGTACTTTTCTGGAATGGTGCCGGCAACACAAGTCTTTGCCTGATTTTTGGTATTCCCATGAAAATCAGCGTTTATGTAGCTGGGATTTTTTACCCCGAAGCTGGTTAGGCGAATATATGCAGTGGGCTTATGACTTTATCGTGTTACAGGCAGGCCCCGCGATCAAAGTTCGTCACCTTCCTTTGGAAGTTACAGATATTGAGCAAATTACAGATAAAAAATTTCTTATTTCTCTGAGTAATGAGGAAAATTTGTATGTTGATGCTGTCTACCTGACTTCGGGGCATGGCCTGGCGTCAGAGAATAGCGCTGCACACATTAATGCTGATGAAACTGTTTTGCTTCAGGGAATGGGGCTCACTGCCATGGATATGATAGCTGACTGGACTATAGGACGAGGAGGCCACTTCAGCCTTCGATCCGGAGGTATACCTGACTATATACCATCAGGAAAGGAGCCTGTGATATTCCTGACATCCAGAAGCGGCCTTCCGTTTCGCTGCCGTCCGGAATCGCTGACAGTGGGAGAAAACATTAACCGGGACGCTATAATATTTCGGGCAGACAGGGTTCAGCAGCTCAAGGATAAGCATCCAAACAGTATCGATTTTGAACGCCAGCTACTTCCTCTTATTCGTGCTGAGATGCGGGTTGCGTACTACAGTGTGCGAATAATAAAAGATGTGGGGATGAATAAGGCCCTTCGTTTCAGAGAAGCGCTTCGTAAAGCAAACAGCTGGACTGAGATCAGCGGTGTTATGCAAAATGTGGTTTCACGTTATGGTGAATTTAATGAGGAGGACTTGCTGGCAGCGTTTTTACCCTCGGAGGTGCATCCAGACAGCTATTCACTATGGCTGGTTAATGAAATTGCGGAAGATTTAAATGAAAGCATTACCGGTGTCATGCACAGTCCGGTAAAGGCGGCAAGTGAAGTATGGCGAAACTGTCGCCACCAGTTACGTATTATGATGGATGATAAAGGGCTTTCAGATAGCTCGAAAAACATCTTCTATACTCGCTATGCTCCGGTAATCAACCGGTTGGTTGCTGGTCCACAAAAAGAGCGTCATCAGGAATTGCTGGCACTCATTCGTGCGGGCGTGGTGAAACCTATCCACCCGGATAAAGTGACGAGTCATAAATATGATCATTGCATTCAGGCCATGATTCATTCTGAGCAATCGAATTTAGATATGCCGTTACTGGTGAAAAAGATGGCAAATAAGGGATTATTAACTATTAGCACGTCTGGAAGGGCTTATATAGACGTTCGGGCAGACGGACGACCTTTAACACTTAAGCCAAAAGCATCGATGTGGATATTCGGGCCGTTATGTGAAGGCGCAACATATTATAATCACTATGTGCCATCACCCGGAGCGTTCTCTCGATCCAGCCACGATGCTGATGTTAGTGTCAGAGAATTATTGTTTTCGCTGAAAAGTGACCGCGATAATAGAAGCCGTTTTCAAGCTGAACAAGGAGTCATGCCCGTTTCAGATATCAGCGGAGGTTCTGAGATTAAGATATAGGAGCCCTTTTTTTACGTGAGCTTAAACATTATTTCAGGTTTGTCATATCCCTATTCAGTCGCTTTCCCCTGTTGTGATCGGGGAAAGTGGCAGCATCAGTTATTTTAGTTTCTATCTGTTATCGGTCATGCGGATTTTATAGATACCTTATAACGCAATCATTTTGCATATTCGATATAGCTACCGTCAGGACGCTGTAAAAGAGTACTTTCGCCTTCATGTAATACTGTCCAATGCTCTTGAATAGGGTCATTTGGAAACCTAATCAGCACAGGAACGGCTTTTGTTTCCGGCTTGATTACGATACACGAACGTGAGTTTTCTTCTCTATTTGACCCAAGGATCTCAACATTCTTGCTTACCCAAGAACATTCATCCGAGCCGGATATCGGGACTGATTTACCCCCCACTTTTACGGTATAGCCTGGACTAATGATCACCGTTATTGGCACATGATCTGACTGAGACTGCATGGCCTTAATGGCTACATTCTTTTCGTTATCACACCCTGAGATGCCAACGACAATAATCATTATGAGAGTGGTGTGCTTCATGAGTTTTCCCCGGCTTTTCGAAGCGTTATTATGCCACGCCATATAGTTGTATTCCTCCCCAAGTAATGTTTGAATTTGCTGTCCATTGTAGGGTTCTTGCAGACTGGTCACCCCCGCCTGAAGCTGGTAGATAGCGTGTCACTCAAACCCCAAGCTTTGCCAACAATAAATGCCAGGTTGCAAAGCTCATTTGCTGCCGGTTCTTGGCCGTCGAAGAGGCAATGTATTTCCTAAAATTGGTTTCTGAGATCCCCACCATCGCCGCCGCTACGTTGCCGGTGACGCCTGTAAAACTCTCTTCCCCCACGACGTGCCGTAATTCCCATTCTGTGGGCGCGCGCCACTCAGAGGCTACCTGTGTAAGCACGTCTGCCGGTAACAGACCACGTATCCAGGCATGTTTTGGCCGCATCGCGGTCGCATATTTGGCGTACAGCACAGCGTAACCGTTTAACGTCACGGCCACGCTGTGCAAGCCGTCGCCGGTGCGCAGCCAGTATCGAGAATCGTCATTAATGAGGGTCGGGGTCATACCGTCCAGCACATAATCGGTACTGTTAAACGACGCAATGGCATTTCCCGTAGTGCTGACAACCAGTTCGTGAACGTGCGTTTCCGGCGTTTTATACGAGCGGGTAAACTGGCAAATAGTATCCTGAAAAAGTTCACTCTGAACCAAAGCGCGGCGGGTGGAATTAGACGCGAATGTTATAAAACCGACTGTGACGTTTCCGTACTCAATATTTGCACGCGTCATGGCATTGCCGTTGATATACAGGTCCCCCGTTGGGTTAATTATAAATGGTCCGTAACTAAATGATGTTTTCATAATAGTTCTCTTTCTATATAATTGATTGCTAACATACGATAAGTGTATTAT
>NZ_JAFMOS010000379.1 GCF_019049755.1 Rahnella perminowiae | reverse complement strand
AGATATATTATCGGGGGGGAAAGAGCCTAATTTGAAATTTTTAGCGGCTTATAAAGACAAAAAGCAACGTATAAACGAAGTTAAACGTCATATCCCGGGGTTATACTACAGAGAATATCCGCTCACTTACTACAGGGATATTAAAGGGCTGGATGTTGAGAATGCATGCTCATCTAAGAAACAAGGGGTGATGATATCTGTTGATATGCACAGGCAAAAAGAGAATCCACATGTTACCGCTGCTATAAGAATGAGTGAGAGTCTGACTTATTTTCTTGATCCTAATTATGGTTTATATCGCATAGATGGCAAAGAGCCTAATAAAGAAATAGAGGCAATACTTTACCGCCAATATGGTCGTTTTTATTTCTCCGGGCAGATTGTCGTTAGTCAGTAATGCAGAGATTAACGGAGCCGCCGGTGAAGGTCTGTGGGTGTTATTCCCTGGCCTCGCAGATGTCAAACCGCTGACAGCGGGCAGGCCTGCCTGTCCGCATACTTTTAAGATAAACGCTTACAATTCGTGGCAAAAAAACGGCCAAATTCATATCGCTGAAAATTCTGTAATGTTATACCGTTACGACCGGTCAATTTCGCATTAACAGGTTTCAGGCCTGTTCTGCGGTTTTTTTTCCTTTGCCGGAGCGGACATGAGCACAGATAAGGCATCCGGGACTGATAACAACAGTAAACCACTGCGCTTTCAGTCAGCCGCCTCCCACACACATTGGCTGAGCGGGCTGATGAACGCCATCATGGTGATCAGCAGCCTGATGTACCTGATATTGCTGATGTTTTATCTGGTCTCACCGGAATCGGTCTGGCCGTGGGTGACCGGCAATATCATGGCCGCGATGTGGGTTTGTGCGGCCTCTCTGCAATGCGCGAGGCGCATCAGTCGCTGGCGTGAGCAACAGTTTGCGCCTGCCATTGACATGGCGGCTGAAACCATCACACCACATACCTCTTCCGGATTTTCTCAACGCCTGGCGTCCCGGTCATGGATACGCCCGGTTTTACGTTATGTCAACGCGCAGGTGTGCTTTCAGGCATTTCCCGCGTTAGCGGCACTATTACTTATCGCATTATTGTGGCGATTACCGTTACCGGCAAATGACGCCGGTGCTGCTGGGTATTTTGCCGGTACGGTATTCATTCTTTGCGCTTTTGCGGTGCTGGTTCTGGAGCGTCACTGGACGCTTAAAAGCCCGCTGGAATGGCCGGAAGCGGCAAAACTCGCGCCAATATTGCGTATGCTGATTGGCGTTTTTTTGCTGAGTGCATTAGCGCTGATGTTTGCCCATGGTGCTTCGGTGTGGCCGGCGCATCTGCTGATGTTTACCGGATTGTTACCGGGACTGGTGGCGCTGGAGCTTGTCCTGCGGGCGCTGATGGCGATGTTTTCGCCGCTGCGGGAGGGTAAAGAACCTGAGTTTATTGCGGGCAGTCTGCTGGCTGCACAAATTTGCTGGCCGCCGCGTCCGTTACAGTTTGTGCAAAACGAACTGCATCAGCATTTTGGTATCGATCTTCGTCAGATTTGGGCATTTCATTTTATGCGCCGTGCGCTGTTACCTCTGGCCGCAATTTTGTTACTGACCGGCTGGCTGCTGACGGGCATCAGCGAGGTGCCACTGACCCAGCGTGGGATCTATGAATCCTTCGGTAAACCGGTGGCAGTCAGGCAACCGGGTTTGCATGCCGGGCTGCCATGGCCTTTTGGCCGCACGCTGTTGGTCGATAACGGTGAGGTGCATGAACTTACCACGGGGTCAGAAGACGCTGCGACGCTCGCATCCGTCACGGTGGCTGACACCGCCGAAGGTCCGGCGCCGGAAAGTGCGAACCGTCTGTGGGACTCCGGCCACAGCAGCGACAAATCCCAAATTATCGCCAGCGCCGCGAACGACCGGCAAAGTTTCCAAATCATGGACATGGACGTGCGCTTCGTATACCGGGTCGCCATGAACGATGATGCTGCCATGGCAAGCCTTTATCACACCGCAAATATACCGGTGCTGATCCGCAGTATTGCCAATCAGGTACTGGTACATGATTTTTCTTCGCGCACACTCGACAGTCTGCTGGGTAGCGAACAGACACGCCTTGCCGCTGACATTGGCCGGAAAGTACAGAGTCAGCTTGATCATCTCAACAGTGGCGTGGAATTGCTGGCCACAGTGATTGAATCTATCCATCCGCCTGCAGGTGCGGCGGATGCTTATCATGGCGTACAGGCGGCACAAATATTGGCGCAAAGCGCGATTGCCGGTGAGAAAGGGCAAGCTGCACAGCAACTGAATGCGGCACAGCAATTTGCCCGTCTGGCGCTGGATGCCGCCAGCGCCAAAAATGACGAAAATCGCGATCAGGCGCAGATCATGGCGCTGCGCTTCAACGCAGAAAATCAGGCATATCAGGCCGGCGGGCAGTCGTTCCTGACCGGGCGTTATTTCAGTCAGCTGACGCTGGCAATGCAGCAGCATCCGAAGGTGTTGATTATCGATCATCGTATCAGCGGCGGAACGCCACCGGTGCTGGATCTGAGAAGTTTTACCCTGCCATTTACGCCCGCAGCGGATAAAGCGGCGCATTCTGTTAAAGCGGAGACTACCCGGTGACTGATTCCCCACAACCTGAAGTCCACGGACATGATCATGACGCACATGGTGGGCATCATCACGGCGCCGGCCATCACCATCATCATTCCGGGCCTGCAACCCCCGGACTCTGGCGGCGGGTCACGATTGCCGTTGTCCTGGTGGCGCTGATTGCTGCCACAGCCTGTCTGGTACAGGTGCGTTCCGGTGAGGCGATGGTAATTACGCGCTTTGGTAATCCGGTGCGTGTACTGCTGCAACCCGGGCTGGCGTGGCATCTGCCTGTGCCGCTGGAAACGGCGATCCCGGTGGATTTACGTATCCGTACAACGTCCAGTGGCTTGCAGGATGTCGGCACGCGTGACGGGCTACGGATCATCGTGCAGGCTTATACCGTCTGGCAGGTGAAAAACGATTCCCAACATGTACAGCGTTTTATCCGTGCGGTACAAAATCAGCCGGATATCGCCGCCGCGCAGATACGCACCTTTATCGGCTCGGCGCTGGAAACCACCACCAGCGGTTTTGCGCTGGCTGATCTGGTGAACACAGACGCCGGCAAAATCCGCCTTTCCGGCTTCGAACAGCATTTGCATGATCAGATTGCCCGTCAGTTGCTTGACAGCTACGGCATCGAACTGGTGCAGGTCGGCGTTGAACGCCTGACATTGCCGTCGGTCACCTTAGATGCCACGGTAGATCGTATGCGGGCAGAACGCGAAACCATTGCCACCGAGCGGTCTGCTGAAGGCAAGCGTCAGGCGGCAGAAATCCGCTCATCCGCTGAGCGCGATGCCCGCGTGATTAAGGCCGATGCATTGGTCAGCGCGGCCAATATTGAGGCGCAGGCGCAGTTGGAGAGCACGGCAATATACGCCAAAGCCCGGGCCGGTAACCCCGAATTGTACGATCTGCTGCGATCGCTGGACACGCTCAACAACGTGATCACGCCAGGCACTCAGCTGATATTGCGCACTGATGCGGCACCGTTCCGGCAACTGGTGGAAGGCCCGCCGTCATTACCTGCCGCCAGTAACGGGACGCCGCCATGAATCCGCTGTCCCGTTTTCACGGAAATGCGTGGTTTCAGGCAGGGCGTATGGCCTACCTGGCGCTGTTTGCCATGACGCTGATTGCGGCCGCAAACTGGCTGTTCTCTAATGTCCGGCAGATAGCACCGGATAAGCGCGCGGTGGTGATGCGCTTCGGGGCTGTTTCGCGTACGGCGGGGGCCGGGTTGTTGCTGGCGTGGCCGGAACCGCTGGAACATGTTGAAATTTTGCCTGCCGCCGACCGGGTGATCGAACATCACGTTACGGCTTTGCTCAGAGAGAATATTGTGCCTGCCTGGAGCAATACCGGCGGTGAGAAAAATGATGCTGTCGCAGGTGCGGGGTATTTACTGACCGGCGATTCCGGCGTGGTTCAGCTGGATGTGCAGGTATATTACGTGATAACCGATCCGGTCGCGTTTGTCCTGCAAGGGGAACATGTATTACCGGCGCTTGATCGTTTAACCGGGCATGCGGCGGTCGCGATTTGTGCTTCCCGTGATCTGGATACCATTCTGGTCGCCCGGCCGGAAATGGTGAGTAACGGCAACTCTGTTGCAGAACGCCGTGAGCGGCTGCGTGGTGATTTACGTCAGGCAATTAATCAGCAACTTGCCGCGCTGACGGCGGCGGGCAGTAGCCCGGGGATCGAAGTCCGTCGCGTTGATGTGCAATCTTCACTGCCACCGGCGGCGGTTGATGCCTTTAATGCCGTACTGACGGCCAGCCAGCAAGCGGAACAGAACATCGCCACTGCCCGTAACGAGGCCGCACATGTTCATCAGGAGGCGGTTCAGTCGGCAGATCGTGCCGTGCAGGTTTCCCATGCCAAAGCCAGCGAGCAGATCGCGCGCGCCTCAACGGATACAGCAACCATTGTACAACTGGCTAACGACCACTCGCCTGAATTGCTGTGGCGTTTATGGCGTGAACGGATGCCGGGGATCCTCGCTCATGCCGGCAGCGTCACGGCTGTTGATCCCCATGACGACGCGCATCTGATCCTGCCGGGGCCAGACCGTCCATCATCTCAACCCTGAGGTATTGCTCCTGTGACTTCTTTTTCTTCTGAAGAACCGCAAACATCGCCGGCAAAAAGTGTGCTGTTAACGCGTCATGAGCAACGAAACATGGCGGTGCAGTTACTTCTGGCAATGGCGGCGTTTGGTCTGTTGCTGTGCGGCTGGATCTGGCAGTGGTTGTTTGCGCAGCAAAGTGACATCGGGCAAATTTTATTTGGTGTGGCGTCACTGCTGGTGGCGGTTCCGGTGCTGCGCTCGGCCCTGTACAGTTTACGCAGCCCCAGCCTGCATGGCGTTACCGATCAGCTGATTGCGCTGGCGATGTTGGGGGCCTGGGCTACGGGTGATCTGATGACCGCGGCACTGTTACCGGGCATTATGATTTTGGGTCATATTCTAGAAGAGCGCAGCGTTATCGGTTCGCAGGAAGCCATCAATGCACTCAGCCATCTGACCCGCAGCCGCGCCAGGCGGATGTTGCCCGGCGGTGAGATTGAGGAAATCGATAACCACCGGTTGCGAACCGGTGACCGGATTGAAGTGCGCGCCGGTGACCGGTTACCCGCCGATGGCCGCGTGTTAACGGGCAGCGCCAGCCTCGATACCGCACCGATCACCGGAGAATCAGTACCACAGGAAGCCCGCGTGGGTGACGATGTGTTCGGCGGTGCCATTAATCTCGACGGATTGCTTTGCGTTGAAGTCACGCGCACCGGTGCGGATGCTACGCTCGGAAAAGTGATCGCGTTGATGCAAAAAGCGGAGCATGCCAAACCGCCGATCACCCGTTTGCTTGAGCGTTATGCCGGGCAATACCTGATGCTTATTCTGCTGATTGCCGCCGCGACCTGGTTCGTCACGCAGGATGCCCATTCCATGCTGGCGGTGCTGGTGGCAGCATGCCCCTGCGCGCTGGTGCTTTCCGCACCCGCGACGGCAATAGCCGGTATCGCTGTGGCCGCGCGTCACGGCATTCTGATCCGCAGCTCGGCATTTCTTGAGGAACTGGCGGATCTGAATGCCATCGTGGTCGATAAAACCGGCACGCTGACGCACGGTGAATTGCATTTGCAGCGTACGGTTCTGGCCGGACAGGAATCTTCTGACGCTGTGCTCTGTCTGGCAGCCAGTCTCGGTGCCGCGAGCAGCCATCCGGTCAGCCGTGCGCTGGCGAAGTTACTGCCGCGTGAACAATACTTGCCGCTGGAAGATATATCAGAACAGCAGGGGATGGGGGTGCGTGCGCGAACGGCGCAAGGCGAGGCCCTGTTAGGGCGTCCGGCATTTTTCAGCCGGAATACTATCCCGGTGACTGCCGAACCTGAGCATGACGGACCGCTGGTCGGGCTGGCGCTAAACGGGCGTTTTCTCGGCTGGTTACTTCTGTCAGATTCTTTACGGCCTGAGGCGCTAACCGCCTTAACCGAACTGCGTCAGTTGGGGCTGCAACGACAGCTTCTGCTAACCGGTGACCGCGCCAGTGTGGCTGAGCGTATTGCCAGTGAGCTGGGCATCAGTGATGTGGTCGCGCAGGCCTTACCGGAAGATAAACTGCATCAGGTATCAGCGGAAATTGCGCAAGGATTCCGGCCGATGGTGGTCGGTGACGGCATAAATGATTCTCTGGCGTTAAAAGCAGGCGTTGTCGGCATTGCGATGGGTGCGGGCGGTAGCGATATTGCGCTGGCCTCCGCCGATGTGGTGCTGATTGGCAGTGATTTGCGTCGTCTCGGCACCTGTGTCCGCCTGAGCCGGGCGTGCCGTAAAACGCTAAAAATCAATGTGTTCATCGGGCTGGGCTGGACGTTGTTAGTGATGGCTGCTGCCGCCACCGGTTTACTGGGCGTAGGCGGTGTGCTGATTGCGGCACTGCTGCATAATCTGAGTACCTTGCTGGTGCTGGGCAATGCCGGACGTTTGCTGCGTTTTGACGAACCACTTTAGATAAATTAATGGAAAATAAAACGGG
>NZ_JAFMOS010000380.1 GCF_019049755.1 Rahnella perminowiae | reverse complement strand
GATCCACAAAGTGCACATTTCGTTATACAGTTAAAAATACTTCTCTGATGTTGGGTGGTTTTCTGACTTTTATTAGAACTGCCAATCATGCTTTGAACGCGATTGAACAGTTCTATTTCAATAACTGCGGGGTAATATTTTACTTTATCAATATATCCAATCAAACGACGATTACGGAACATATGATAGATGCTCATAGTGTTCCATTTTCGATCGTTGATCAGCTGATTACTATCATTCATGAACCGCACAACAGAAGCAGCACTATAACCTTCAGCAAAACGTTCAAAGGCGACTTTCATTATCGCTACCATTGCTTCATCTACTTCATATTGTTCATTCCTGATAGATAACCAGTTAGGACAATTATTTTTCAATGCCTTCCCTGTTTCAAGAGCATTCCTTTTCATCTTTTCCCAATTACGTGTTGTCAACCGAGCCTTACGTTTACTCTCTTGATGTGACCTTTCAATTGAAACAGCAAGCTTAGAAAGTGTTCCATCAAGTTTTGTACTGAATACTTGTCCACTTTCAACTTCAAGAACGTCAATACCACGTTTGATCAAAGCATTAAAATGTTCGATAGCCTCGTAGTCAGGTAATCTGGAAAACCTATCAACGTTCTCGATTAGTAAAATCCCTTCGGTAATTTCACCTTTAACTACCTTTTCTTTGAAACGTCCGAGTTCCCCCTTGGTGAAGTTGTGTCCCTTATAGGCTGACTTCCCTAAATCACTTTCCAGCAATTCGTAGTCATTTGGATCAAGTTCATAACCCAAGCCTGCGGGCAGGGACGCTTCAGAAAGAAAATCCATTACAGTGTTAATCTGACGCTCAATCCCATAACCCGCTTGCTGCTGCAAGCTACTGATACGAGTGTATAAATAAGACTTAATTTTTTTATCGCCATTTTTTTTACCCTCGACAAACTTGGTCTATCCTTCACTAATCATACAAAATGATCACAGGAGAAAGTATGTCATTATACGCAACGCTGGAAGAAGCTATTGATGCCGCCCGCGAAGAATTCCTCGAAGCCGCGCAGGATCGGATCCATGACGACGAAGAACCCATTCCGGATCAGTTTAATCTGCAAAAATATATCATGCAGGATGGCGATGTGATGTGGCAGGCGGAGTTCCTCAATGGTGAAGGAGATTCCATCGATGCGCTGACGTTCCGCAGCGGTGCAGCGGCGCAGGCCATCTTTGATGAGGATTATGATCTGATAGAACTCGAAGAAGAATGGCAGGAAGAAGCCACGCTTTATGAATGGGATGAAGGTGAATATCAGCATGAACCGCCGCTCGATACTGAAGAAGGTAAAGCGGCATCTGAAGAATGGGACGATGAAGACGAATATCCGGGTCGTGATATCGATTAAGTCACTTTATTCATAAGGCCCGTGGCGGGCGTCAACCGGCAGCATGAACGTGTCGACAATCATCGACAGAGGAACATCGATAACAGTGACATAACGCCACGGGCTGTCCCGTAAATCCCACTGCACCCCGGGATAATACTGGTTACCATGCCCCTGTCCCGGCACAGTCCGGCTGATAATACTGCCGCATCCGGTCAGCATCGTCGCCAGCAATGCCAGCGCACACCCGCGAAAAATAACCCGATTAATCACTCACCCAACCTGTCGATTCAATTCAAAAGAAGTCTATTCAGCAACACCGTCAGCTTATCACGCACCCTGTGTGCCTTATGTTAAGGCAAGGTAAAAAATTCCGGCGCTCCCCGCTAAAGTGTAATCCGCCTTTCGTCACAAAGAAAACGGGCAGTATGCGTTCACATACTGCCCGTTTTTTATTTACCCCATGTCATTTTCAGGCGGATTTAACTTCAGGCGTCTGAGTGACAGGGAATGCCTGCACATTACGAGGCAGTTGCGCGTAGTAAGCACTCCATACCTGCTGATCAGGTTGCGTCCACACGGCAGAGTGTAAACGCGCCATCAGCACCGGATCACTTAACAGGATCAGGCGATCCGCCTTGCCCAGATCCTTAGGACCGGTTTTTAGCGCATGCTCAAGATGAGCACGACGGCCGTTTTCTACCGTTTCACGCAACAGGTGACGGGATGTTGCCATCGCCGTTGCCAGCGCGTTGAAGCCCGGATCGAAGACTGCATGCATAAAGCCGTTTTGCAGCTTACGCGAACGGTTCAGCGTCAGGTATTCCTCGGTAGCCACCAGTTCACGCGGAGGATCGTATTCTTCCGGGATCAGGAACAGTTTGGCTTTCTTACTCTTAATCCCTAACGTTGCCCGGCTCGACAGTACAGAGACGATTGGCGACAGGATAAGAGAGAAAACGATGGGTGCCAGCCACCACAGGAAACGCAAGTCCAGCCACGCCATACCGGCCGCCCAGACCGCACCCAGCAACAGCTGAGAACCGTGACGTTTAAAGGCTTCGCCCCATGGAGTATCGTCGTCATCGCGCTGCGGTGAGTTCCAGACCACTTCCCAACCCAGGAACGCGCTGACCACGAAGACAGTGTGGAACAACATACGTACCGGTGCCAGCAATACTGAGAACAGCATTTCGAGGAACATGGAAATCAGCAGACGGAATGCTCCACCAAACTGTTTTGCCCCTTTCGCCCAAATCAGCACAATACTCAGCAGTTTTGGCAGGAACAGCAACACCATGGTGGTCGAGAACAAGGCAATCGCCAGTTCCGGACGCCACTGCGGCCATACCGGGAATAGCTGACGGGGTTGCAGGAAATACTGCGGTTCCATCAGCGTGTGCACGACCTGCAATGCGGTCGACAAAGCCAGGAAGGTAAACCATAACGGTGCCGACAGGTAAGACATGACCCCCGTCAGGAACACCGCGCGGTGAACCGGGTGCATACCTTTTACCAGGAACAGACGGAAGTTCATCAGGTTCCCGTGACACCAGCGACGGTCGCGCTTCAGCTCATCGAGCAGGTTCGGTGGCAACTCTTCATAACTGCCGGGCAGATCATAAGCAATCCATACACCCCAGCCAGCACGACGCATCAATGCTGCTTCCACAAAGTCATGAGACATGATGGAACCCGCAAAGGAACCTTCACCCGGCAACGGTGCCAGTGCACAGTGCTCGATAAACGGTTTCACGCGGATAATGGCGTTATGGCCCCAGTAATGGGATTCGCCCAATTGCCAGAAATGCAAACCAGCAGTAAACAGCGGGCCGTAAACACGGGTCGCAAATTGCTGACAACGCGCATACAGCGTATCCATGCCTGAGGCTTTTGGCGCAGACTGGATAATACCGGCGTTCGGGTTGGCATCCATCAGACGGGCCAGGCCGGTCAGACATTCGCCACTCATGACGCTGTCGGCATCAAGAATAACCATATAGGCATATTCCCCGCCCCAGCGACGGCACCAGTCATCAATGTTACCGCTTTTGCGTTTTACACGACGGCGACGACGGCGATAGAAAATACGTCCGTGACCCTCAACGTCGCGGCACACTTCCATCCAGGCTTTTTGTTCCGCTACGCAGATATCCGGGTCGTAACTGTCGCTCAGCACGTAGATATCGAACTGATCCAAATCTCCCGTCGCTTTGACTGATTCATACGTTGCACGCAGACCCGCGAAAACGCGCTCCACGTCTTCGTTACAAATCGGCATGATCAATGCTGTACGGTTGTTCGGATTCAGCGGCTCATTACCTTTGGTCGACGCGGTAATGCTGTATTTGTCCCGGCCGATAAGCAATTGCAAAAAGCCCATCAGCGCGGTCCAGAATCCTGCCGACACCCAACAAAACAGGATGGCAAACAGCACCAGGATCCCGGTCTGTAAAACGTAAGGCAGTAATTGCAGAACAGATTGTTGCCAGTCCTGATTGAGCATATCGCTTGGATCGATGAGTGCCCAGCCCTGGTACGGGAGAATGGTTTTCATGTACCAGGTAGCAATTGCCGTCTGTACCAGCATCAGAACCAGCAGGATATAACGACGCACGGAACCGGCGTGGCGCCAGCGCTTTTCCGACTCAGGCATATGTGACGTAGTGTGACGCGAAACCGCGCTGCGCCCCATCAGGTTGTCCCAGAAACGCCCGACCGGGTTGGTGCGCCAGACATCAGGGAACATGCTGGAGCGTTTAACCGGTGGCATGGCGCGGGTAATCGTGCGCCCTTCGTTATCGGTTTCGTCTAAGGTGCCCTTTTCCAGGGCATCAGGCCAGCTTGCGCCGACACGGGCTTTCACTGACACCAGAGGCGCATCAGGATCGGCCGCATTAACCGTGGTCGTTACATCACCGCCTAAACGGTGATGTACAGTAGCAAAAGCCAGCTCCTGCTCAGCAGGAAGCTGCTGAGAGAGCGCCGCTTTCTGTTCATCAGTAAGCGGCAAGGCTTCTACATAATCTTGAGTAGAGTGCGTTGACTTATTCATTTGCAGGCAGCTGATAGCTCCAGGTTTCACTCAGAGTTTTATCGCCATTGGCCAGAGAAGCGCGCATTTCGATCGCCTTCTTAGGATCCTTAACTTTCAGGCGCAGCGTCAGACGCCAGCCCTTTGTGACAGGATTATAGCGTACGGAGTTTTCAACCAGATCACCGTTGTCGCCCACGCTGACCTGAGACACCACCGGCGTGTCGCTTTTCAGTGCTTTCAGGTTTGGACCGACGAAGTCGACCAGGAAAGCCACGCTGCCATCCGGCTCACGGATCAGATTCGACTGTTTCACGTCACCGGTAGAGCGCATAGTGCGTTCGACCCACGCCAGATCAGGAGAGTGCAATTTCTCTTCTTCACGGGTGAAATGTAAACGATAGTTCAGGCTCAGCGGTTTGCCGGCATCAGGCAACTGATCAGGGGTCCAGAAAGCCACAATGTTGTCGTTGGTTTCATCCGCAGTCGGAATTTCCACCAGCTCAACTTTCCCTTTACCCCAGTCGCCTTTGGTTTCAACCCAGCCACTTGGACGCAGGTCGTAACGGTCATCCAGATCTTCGAAGTTAGAGAAACTGCGACCACGTTGCAGCAGACCGAAGCCTTTCGGGTTCTCCATAGAGAACTGGCTGACAGCAAGGTGTTTCGGATTGTTCAGCGGACGCCAGATCCATTCACCGTTACCCGCGTGGATAGACAAACCGTTGGAATCATGCAGCGCCGGACGGTAATTAAGCACCGGCGAAGGCTGGTTTGCGCCAAACAGGAACATGCTGGTCAACGGAGCCAAACCCAGTTTGCCAACTTTATCGCGCAGATAAACCTGAGACTGTACGTCAACAGTGGCTTCTTTACCCGGATAAACGTCCAGACGGTAAGCGCCGGTCGCACGCGGAGAATCCAGTAAGGCATAAATGACTAAATGCTTTTCATCCGGATTAGGACGTTCGATCCAGAATTCACGAAAACGTGGGAATTCCTCGCCGGAAGCCAGCGCAGTATCGATCGCCAGACCACGGGCAGACAAACCATAAACCTGACCTTTACCGATGACGCGGAAGTAGCTGGCGCCCAGCACACTCATAATCTCATCATCTTTGTCGGCTTTGTTGATGGGATAAAGCACTTTGAAGCCGGCAAAGCCGAGGTTTTTCACTGAGTCAGCGTCATGCTTGACGTTGCCAAAGTTGAAATAGTCCGGGCTGTATTTGATCTCTTTGACTGAATCGGCGGTCACTTCATTGATTTTCACCGGCGTGTCGAAGTACATACCCTGATGATAAAATTCAAGCTTGAAAGGCGTATTCAGATTTTTCCAGTACGCTTTGTCATGATTGAATTGAATTTGTTGATAATCTGCGAATTTGAGATCGCGGAACTGAGACGGAAGATTGCTTTTCGGCGCTTCGTAACCTTTATCGGCTAATGCCTTCGCTTGTTTGGCAACATCATCTATAGAAAAAGCCCAGGCAGATGAGGTGAACATGGTCATCAACACTGCGGCACTTAGCAAACGGACTTTGATCATACGTGACCCTATGGAAAAATTTTTATCTGACACCTTGTCTCCTACGCGCGCTTCATTCATTCACTGTAACTATTTTAAGGGAAGTGTCAGGTTTCCGACAACTTGAGCAGTCGATGGTTCATCCATTGATGAACCGTTTAAGCGCAACAGGGTACAAGGATATCAATTCGTTGAAACTCCGGCTATGGAAACTTGTCCTATAACAAAGCATGTTTTAAGGTTAGAAACTAAACTAATGTCAACGATGGTCATTTTTGCTTACGTGCGAAATTAGCCTTAAAGACAAATTACGCTCTAAAATTAGGATGAGCTACTTACAATGGATACGTAATGACACAGCCAAAACCACAACGTGAGTTTTTCTTAGACTCCATCCGCGCATATTTGATGCTGCTGGGTATTCCTTTTCATATATCATTGATTTACTCCAGTCATATCTGGGCGGTAAACAGTGCAATACCTTCTCACGGCCTGACAATATTCAATGATGTTATTCACGCCTTTCGTATGCAGGTATTCTTTGTTATCTCCGGCTATTTTTCTTATATGCTGTATGAGCGTTATGATCCGCAGCAATGGCTGAAGGTGCGCCTGGAGCGTGTTGCCATTCCTCTGGCTGCAGCCTTCCCGCTGATCACTATCCCCCAACTCTATTTTCTGATGAAATTCACCAGCAAATTTTCTGATTGGGATAATCTGGATTTTTATCAGAAAATTAACATTACCGTCTGGGAACTGGTTTCGCATTTATGGTTCCTGCTAACCCTGGTCATTC
>NZ_JAFMOS010000381.1 GCF_019049755.1 Rahnella perminowiae | reverse complement strand
GTGTTGTCGGCTCGCTTCGATAGGATCGAACCAGGGGTTTTTATCCTGAAATGTTTTATTGATTTGTTCTCTTTATAAGTGGTGGGCCGTGCTGGATTGACTCGGTTTCACCTCGCCCTGCGGGCAACGCTTTCGCGTTGTCGTCTCGCTTCGCTCGGCTCGAACCAGTGGTTCTCATCCTGCACTGCTTTATTGCATTTTTCACTTTAGAAGTGGTGGGCCGTGCTGGATTCGAACCAGCGACCAATTGATTAAAAGTCAACTGCTCTACCAACTGAGCTAACGGCCCATCTAAATGCTTTTTACTACTTATTTTTGGCTTTCAAAATATTCAGAAGGTTCCACCTAAAAGTGGTGGGCCGTGCTGGATTGACTCGGTTTCACCTCGCCCTGCGGGCAACGCCTGCGCGTTGTCGTCTCGCTTCGCTCGGCTCGAACCAGTGGTTCTCATCCTGCACTGCTTCACTACATTTTCCACTTTAAAAGTGGTGGGCCGTGCTGGATTCGAACCAGCGACCAATTGATTAAAAGTCAACTGCTCTACCAACTGAGCTAACGGCCCTTCCTGAATACTTCTTACAGCCAGCGTGTCTTGCAGTTGGTGTGCAAGGCACTACAGTTTGTTTAGATAACCTGGCCGTGCTGGATTGACTCGGTTTCACCTCGCCATACGGGCAACGCCTGCGCGTTGTCGTCCTGCACTGCTTTATTGCATTTTCCACTGAAAAGTGGTGGGCCGTGCTGGATTCGAACCAGCGACCAATTGATTAAAAGTCAACTGCTCTACCAACTGAGCTAACGGCCCATCTAAACCTGCTGCAAATTGCCTAAATCTCTGACAGCGTTAGCCGTTTGGAGTTGTCTGGGCAACGGCGGCATATATTACTTATTTAACTTTTCAGTGCAACTTTAATTTTCAGAAAGAGTGCTAACTGATGGTGTTTCACACACTCAAGCCCAGAAAATGCACGATATGTACATTTTCCGGGCCTGAACGAGTCACTACTTTGCAGATAAGCGTTTTTGAGCTTGTTTTGCCGCATCGGTATTTGGGTACTGTTTCACGACCTGTGCGAAGACGGCTTTGGCTTTATCAGCCTGACCTTTCTCCTGCATGATGACCCCAACCTTGAACATTGCGTCAGAACTTTTTGGAGACTTAGGATAGTTTTTGACCACAACTGCAAAATAATAAGCAGCATCGTCTTTTTTACCCTTGTTGTAATACAACTGACCGAGCCAGTAATTGGCGTTTGGCTGATAAGTTGAATCAGGATATTTTTTTACGAAACTCTGAAAAGCCGCAATGGCTTCATCATATTGTTTCTTTTCCAGCGCCAGTGAAACCGCAGCATTGTAATCGCTGTTCACGTCACCGGTACTTGCAGGAGCTTGTGCAGCACCCGCGTCAGGTGTTGTGGCAGTAGACCCTGCAGCGTCACCTGTGGCTGCAGCAGCACCCGTGCTGGCGGCCCCGGCAGAACCCTGGCTTAAGCTGTCGAGTTGATTAAAAATCTGCTTCTGGCGATCACCAAGCTGACTCAGCTGATATTGATTCTCCTGGATTTGACCACGAAGAGTATCCATATCACGTTGGGTATCAGAAAGTTGTTGCTGGAGTTGAGTTAATAGCTGGCTGTGAGCGTTAGAAATACGCTCCAGAGAGGTGACCCGATCTTCAATCGAGCCTGAGCCGACATTACTGATTGGCGCTTGGGCAGTAGCGGCCCATGGGACCGCTACGCCAACCAGTAACGACAGACTCAACAGGTGAGTTCTGAAGTTACTGCTCATACTATTCTCTTAGTATACCAGTACGGCACGACGGTTTTTAGCGTATGCCGCTTCGTCATGGCCCAGTACAGCTGGTTTTTCTTTACCGTAAGAAACGATAGAGATTTGGTCAGCAGAAACGCCTTTGCCTTGCAGGTACATTTTAACAGCAGTAGCACGACGTTCGCCCAGGGCGATGTTGTACTCTGGCGTACCACGTTCGTCAGCATGACCTTCTACAGTCACTTTGTAAGACGGGTTGCTACGCAGGAAAGCTGCGTGCGCGTCCAACATCTGAGCGAATTCAGAAGACACATCGTATTTGTCCAGGCCAAAGTAAACGATGTTGTTTTTCTGCAGTTCTTGCATCTGCAGACGAGCTTGCTCTTCTGAAGACATGTTAGCGTTTTCAGTGCCTGCGCCAGAGTTCAGACCCATACCATTAGATTGGTCGTTGTCTGCGTTCTTGTGAGAACTACAAGCAGCTACTGCCAGTACAGGCAACGCCAGCATCAGCCCTTTCAGCACTTTGTTCAGTTGCATCTATTCGATCCTTTTATAATTTTTTGCCATACATAGTATTCTATGCATTACAGATACGGCGACCAGGCAGGAAATTTGACCTGTCCATCAGTTGCCGGAAGACGCGCTTTGAAGCGCCCATCAGTCGATACCAACTGCAATACGGAACCCAGTCCCTGAGAGGAGCTGTAAATTACCATGGTGCCATTTGGTGCGAGGCTAGGCGTTTCATCCAGGAACGTGTCCGTCAATGTTTGAACGGCTCCCGTTGCCAGATCCAGTTTAGCGATGTGCTGTGTACCGCTGGCGCTGCTCACCATAACCAGGAACTTGCCATCTGTACTGACGTCAGAGTCCTGATTCTGCGAGCCTTCCCAGGTCAGACGCTGAGGCGCACCGCCATTAATGTTCACTTTATAAACCTGCGGACGACCGCCCTGATCCGACGTGAACGCCAGATTCTGGCTGTCCGGGAACCAGGTTGGTTCAGTATTGTTGCTACGTCCGTTTGTCACCTGGCTAATCTGACCAGAAGACAGATTCATTACATACAGATTCAGGCTGCCGTCTTTAGACAGCGCAAAGGCCAGTTTACTGCCATCAGGCGAGAAAGCAGGTGCGCCGTTGTGACGAGGGAAAGAAGCAATCTGTTTGATTGCACCGTTTGCCAGCGTCTGTACCACCAATGCTGAACGACCGCTTTCAAATGTCACGTAAGCCAGTTTGCTGCCGTCAGGAGACCAGGCAGGAGACATCAGTGGCTCTGGTGAACGGTGAACCACGAACTGGTTATAACCGTCGTAATCGGCTACACGCAGCTCATACGGGAATTTACCGCCGTTGGTCTGCACGATGTAAGCAATACGGGTACGGAATGCACCTTTAATGCCGGTCAGCTTTTCAAATACTTCGTCGCTGGCGGTATGCGCGGAATAACGCAGCCATTGTTTGGTCACTTTGTACTGGTTTTGTGCCAGCACGGTACCCGGTGCGCCAGAGGTATCTACCAGTTGGTAAGACACCACATAGCTGCCATCGGCGGCAGGCTGAACCTGACCGATAACAACAGCATCAATACCCAGCGCGGTCCAGGCAGCAGGTGTAACTTCTGCGGCGGAGGTTGGCTGCTGAGGCATACGTGATGCATCAATAGGATTAAATTTGCCGCTGTTACGTAAGTCAGCAGCAACAATACCACCCACATCTTCAGGTGGTGTACCCGGGCCAGCCCATTTGAATGGCACAACGCCAATCGGACGAGCTGTATCTACCCCTTGGGTAATTTCAATGCGAACTTCTGCATGAACCACAGATGCCCACATCATCAAAAGGCCGAACGCTACTCGAAATGCCTGCTTCATTGTATCTCCCTTATCTGGACGTATCTGCCCGCGATAATTTAGCAGAATTTTAACAAACCAACGCACACAAAACTAGAATTACACCCTGCAATCTATCGTAAAAATCTGAAAAGGAATTATTTTCTTCTTCCTACGGTTTAAAATCTATCGGAGCATTTTTAAACACTTCATAGACTGCTTCAGAAGGCGGTTTCGGGAACTTCGCCTGTCGTGCTGCGGCAAGCGCAGCCTGACACAGTGCAGGATCCCCACCTTCAGCCGACACGCTGATCAGCGAGCCATCCGGATTCATTTTAACGCGCAACGAACAGGTTTTGCCTGCATAAGATGATGCGTCATAGAATCTGCTCTCGATGGCAGCTTTAATCTGGCTACCATAGTTCGCAATATCCGCCCCGGATGCGCCCGCCTTTTTCTGAGTTCCCTTCCCAGCAGGAGCAGAAGCACCGCCCCCGGTTGCCCCTTTCGGCGCATTTTTAGAGTCGGCCAGGCCATCAAATAAGTTATTCGCATCAGCGGCTGCTTTGGCAGCGGCGGCGGCGGCAGCTTTTTTATCGGCTGCAGCTTTCTTGGCAGCCGCGGCAGCTTCCGCTTTTTTCTCTGCGGCAGCAGCAGCTTTTGCATCGGCGGCGGCTTTGGCATCAGCCTCAGCTTGTGCTTTAGCATCGGCAGCGGCCTGAGCCTTCGCTTCAGCAGCAGCCTGTTTTTTGGCTTCTGCTGCCGCTTCTTTCTTAGCATCCGCTTCGGCTTGTTTCTTCGCAGCGGCAGCCGCGGCGGCGGCTTCAGCCTCTGCTTGTTTTTTAGCATCCGCAGCCGCTTTTTTCTGCGCGTCAGCTTGTGCTTTAGCCGCTTCTTTCGCGGCATCTGCTTTCGCCTGAGCGGCCGCTTTTGCCGCTTCAGCCTTCGCCTGTGCTGCGGCAGCTTCAGCCTGTTTTTGCTGTTCTTTCGCCTGCTCGGCAGCTTGTTCAGCCTGCTTTTGCTGCTGGGCCTGTTCCTGAGCCTGCTGCTTCGCACTTTCCTGCGCTTGCAGACGCTCTTTCTCAAGTTCTTTCAGGCGTTGCTGTTCTGCGGCCTGTTTCTGTTGCAGCTCTTCAGCCTGTTGTTCTGATTTTTTCTGACGCGCGGCGGCAGCGCGTTGGGAATCAGCCTGTTGCTGTTGCTGACGATTGTACTGATCGACCACGGCACTGGGATCAACCATTACGGCAGAGATATCGCTCCCCCCACCGCCGCCACTCATGCTGGTATCTTCGTCCAGCGATCCCCAAATCAACAGGGCTATAATGATGATATGCAGAACGACCGAAACAATAACGGCGCGTTTGAGCTTATCGTTTTGTTCAGTTGCAGTTGCCTTTACCAAAATAGATTTCCCAAGACAGGATTACTAAAAACCCGGGTTCCTGTATTGCCTGTCATACTTTTAACAAGCCAGAGAATGCCGGGTTTCAAATAAGTGTTACAAATTACCTATCCTCAGATAGGTTGTGTCATCAATCCGACAGATTTCACGCCAGCCTGATGCAGCATATTCAGCGCCTTGATGATTTCATCATAAGGCACGTCTTTTGCACCGCCGATCAGGAATACCGTCTTCGGATTGGCCTGAATACGGCTGGTCGCTTCTGCGATAACCTGTTGTTCAGGCAATTGTTCCATACGCTGATGATCCACCACAATGGTGTACTGACCCACGCCGGAGACTTCAACAATCACGGGCGGATTATCATCGCTGGACACCGTTTTAGAATCCGTTGCGTCAGGCAAATCGACTTCCACACTCTGGGTAATGATGGGTGCTGTTGCCATAAAAATCAGCAACAGAACCAGCAATACGTCCAGCAACGGAACGATGTTGATCTCCGACTTACCTTCGCGGCGGTTACGACGACCTCGTGAACGAGCCATACTCTCCCCCTTTAGTTACTGCTGGTTTCGCGAGAGAAAGCCTGACGGTGCAGGATAGCCGTGAATTCTTCCATGAAGTTATCGTAGTTTTGCTCAAGCTTGTTCACACGCTGGTTCAGGCGGTTGTACGCCATAACAGCAGGGATAGCGGCAAACAGACCAATCGCAGTGGCGATCAGTGCTTCTGCGATACCCGGGGCGACCATTTGCAAGGTTGCCTGTTTCACAGAACCTAAACCGATAAAGGCGTGCATGATCCCCCAGACGGTACCGAACAGACCGATATACGGGCTGATAGAACCCACGGTGCCCAGGAACGGAATATGTGTTTCCAGTGATTCGAGTTCACGGTTAAAAGAAATACGCATCGCACGTGAAGAACCTTCAATCACGGCTTCCGGCGCATGGCTGTTGGCACGATGAAGACGCGCGAACTCTTTAAAACCGGAATGGAAGATTTGCTCTGCCCCGCTCAGGGTTTCGCGGCGGCCCTGGCTTTCCTGATACAGACGGGAAAGCTCAATACCGGACCAGAATTTATCTTCGAACGCTTCTGCTTCGCGGGTGGCGGCATTCAGCACCTTGGTGCGTTGAATGATGATCGCCCAGGACGCGATAGAGAAGCACACCAGGACAAGCATAATCAGCTTAACCAGGATGCTGGCCTTCAAAAATAAATCAAGAATGTTCATGTCAGTCACTGCTTAAACTCCGCGACAATAGACTTAGGAAGCGCTCGGGGCTTCATTTGGTGTGGATCAATGCATGCGATCAACACTTCTGCAGAACTCAGAAGGTTTCCATGCGAATCAAGAATTCGTTGTGCAAAAGTAAGAGAAGCTCCGCGAATGGACGTAATCTCACTCTGGACATCCAGCAGGTCATCTAGGCGAGCTGGTGCAAAGTATTCGACCGTCATGCGGCGGACAGCAAAAGCGACGTGTTCACCCAGCAACTGCTGCTGGTGAAAATTGCGTTGGCGCAACATCTCTGTGCGAGCCCTTTCATAAAAGGCGACGTATCGGGCATGGTAGACCACACCTCCCGCGTCTGTGTCCTCAAAGTAGACACGAACCGGCCATCGGAACAACGAATTACTCACTGTACATCCCGTAATGCAATTTGACGGCACTACTATACGCAAGAGAATTGGGGTTGGGAATGGGTAGGATTGATGGAATGAAAATAATTATGGGCCAGAGCCTGTCTCTTAT
>NZ_JAFMOS010000382.1 GCF_019049755.1 Rahnella perminowiae | reverse complement strand
TTTTTCATGTCTGCACTCACTCTGTCTCAGCGATTAATGGTGTGCAGCGGTTTTCACAGAACGCAAAATCACGAATTTCTGATTGGTGGCGATCGTCGTGCAGTTACCAAACAGACGACGTAACTTCTGGTAGTAATCCAGATGGCGGTTGCCGACGATACGCAGTTCGCCGCCGGTTTGCAGGCAACGCTTGGCATCGCAGAACATGCGCCAGGCGGTGTCATCGCTGATGACCGTGCCCTGATGGAACGGCGGGTTACACAGCACGGCGTGCAGCGTTTCACGTTCGACACCGGCCAGCATGTTATTTACTTCGAAATGGCAGCGGCTGACATCCTGCGGCAGGTTGTTTTCGACGTTAATACGGCTCGATTCCACCGCCATATAGGATTCATCGACGAACAGCATTTCCGCATCGGGATTCAGCGCCAGTGCGGTCATGCCGATCACGCCGTTACCACACCCCAGGTCCGCCATGCGCCCCTGGATGCCTTCCGGCAGATGCTGCATGAAGAAACGCGCGCCAATATCCAGACCGCCGCGTGAGAACACGTTGGCATGGTTGGAAATACGGAACTCGCTGTCATCCAGCGCCCATTCAGAAATCACCGGCTCAGCGGTTTGCGCAGGCAAAGTGGCTTCACAATGGATCAGACGGGCTTTTTTCCACGCCAGACTGGTTTTGGTAGGACCGAGAATTTTCTCGAACAACTGCAACGTTGACGTATGAATGTCGCGGGCTTTCGCGCCGGCGATAATCTGCGTGCCCGGCGTCACGACTTCACGCAGCGCCAGCAATTGTTGTTCCAGCAGTGCCAGGGTTTTTGGCACTTTGATGACGACCAGACCCGGGTTGATCGGCAACGGCACCAGACTACTTTGCGTTGCCACACTGTCTTCGTCAAAACCGTTAATGCGCAGATTATGGCGCATCGCCAGCTGGCTCATAAAGGAATCGTTGATACTGGTCGGATTGTGCGGCTGCAATGCGCAGGCCAGAGTGCCAAAAGCATCGTTGAAAATTAGCAGCGGACGGCCGTTGAGCGCATCAGTATTCAGGTTTTGCAGCAAATATTCATCGGCCGCTTCCCATGCCTGTAACTGCGTTGCCGCTTCTTCCAGCGGATAACGTTCCAGACGCAGTTGCAGTAACTGACCACCGGTTTCGGTTTCAAATTGGCTCATTGGCCCTCCTCATATTCAATTTGCGCTGTTTATCCCTTAATTTGGTCTATCAGTAAAACGTTTTTTCAGTTAAAAAGGGGTTTAATGGCCGGATGCGTGTGATCGTTGCAAAAACAACGCTGGCCGGTACGGCAACTTTTCCCCCGGTAATAAGAGATAAAGCAAACAGTTATGCCTGAATTGACCTATCTTCAAGGCTATCCGGAGTCGCTTCAGGCTCAGGTGCGTCAGTTAATCGACCAGGAACGTTTAGGTAAAGTCTTGCTGACGCGATATCCGGAACCGCACGAGCTGACCACCGACAAATCGCTCTATCAGTATACGCTGGACCTGAAAAACCAGTTTTTGCGCAGTTCATCGCCGTTAAGCAAAGTGGCTTACGACAATAAAATTCATGTGATGAAGCACGCACTGGGGCTGCATACCGCGATATCCCGTATTCAGGGCGGCAAGCTGAAAGCCAAAGCGGAAATCCGTGTAGCGACAGTGTTTAAAAGCGCGCCGGAAGCATTTCTGAAAATGATCGTGGTGCATGAACTCGCGCACCTGAAAGAAAAAGAACACAACAAAGCGTTCTACAGCCTGTGCTGTCATATGACGCCTGACTATCATCAGTTAGAGTTCGACACGCGCATGTACCTGACGCATCTGGAAGTTTTCGGTAAGTTATACACCTAAATGAGATCTCAACTTATCTATACGGAATATATATGATTCGTTTTGCGGTTGTTGGTACCAACTGGATCACCCAGCGTTTTATTGATGCCGCACACGAGAGCGGTAAGATGAAGTTAACCGCGATTTATTCCCGCACGCTGGAAGGCGCTAAAAAGCTTGGCGAGGATTATCCGGTTGAGCATTATTTTGATTCCCTTGAAGAAATGGCAGCATCCGATCTGATTGATGCGGTGTATATCGCCAGTCCGAATTCCCTGCACTACCCGCAGTCTCTGTTGTTCCTCAGCCACAAAAAGCATGTGATTTGCGAAAAGCCGCTGGCGTCCAATCTGCGCGAAGCCGAAAGCCTGATCGCCTGTGCGAAAGAGAACAACGTGGTGCTGTTCGAAGCCTTTAAAACTGCCTATCTGCCCAACTTTCTGCATATGAAAGGTGCGCTGAACCGTATCGGTAAACTGCGTAAAGCCATTCTGAATTACTGCCAGTATTCCTCACGTTATCCGCGTTATCTGGCCGGTGAAAACCCGAATACCTTTAACCCGGCGTTTTCCAATGGCTCGATCATGGATATCGGTTATTACTGTCTGGCGAGTGCCATTTCATTGTTTGGCGAACCGGAATCGGTGAAAGCCACGGCGACCTTGCTGGAAAGCGGCGTTGATGGTCAGGGAACGGTCATCCTGTCATATGCTGATGATTTCGAAGTGGTGATCCACCATTCCAAAATCAGCGATTCCCATTTGCCGAGTGAGATCCAGGGCGAAGACGGTACGTTGCAGATGGAAAAACTGTCTGAATGCCAGACGCTCAGCCTGACGCCACGCGGCAGCCAGAAGCTGGATCTGACCCAACCGCAACACATCAACACCATGTTGTATGAGGCAGAAACGTTTGCGATTCTGGTCGACAGCCAGTTTGTCGCGCATCCGGGGCTGGAAGTCTCGCGTATCACCGCCAAGGTACTGACGGAAATCCGCCGTCAGACCGGCGTGGTGTTCCCGGCCGATACCCAGCCTTAATGTTCAGTCATAATCGGGAGTAACAGATGATTGCACCCAGTCAGAAACCTCTGCTGATTTTGCAGACCGGCCACGCGCCGGAACCTATCCGACGTGCGCACGATAACTTTCCGCAGATGTTTATCCGTCAGGGCGATATTGACGCACAGCAGGTTGTGATTGTGGACTTACAGGCAGGTGAACGTCCGCTGCCGCCGGAAAACTATTGCGGGGCGATCATTACCGGTTCACGCAGCATGGTGACCGAGCATCTGGCATGGAGCGAAGAAGCGGCGGATTGGGTACGGCTGGGGATGTTGCAGGAATTACCGATGTTCGGCGCCTGCTACGGCCATCAGCTGATGGCATATGCACTGGGCGGCGAAGTGGATTACCACCCGCAAGGCATCGAAGTTGGTACGCATGAGGTGTCGCTGACGCCGGACGGGCATCTTGATCCGCTGGTATCGCAGCTTCCGGCGCAGTTCGCCGCAAATCTTATCCACCTGCAAACCGTCATCACCCCGCCCGCGACGGCGAAGGTGCTGGCAAAAACGCTGCACGATCCGCATCAGATCCTGCGCTATGGCCCGAACGCCATCAGCACGCAGTTTCACCCTGAATTCAGTCTGGCGGTCATGAAGACATATTTGTCCTGGCTGGGTTCCATTGCCGAAGATGATCATGTCGATTTTGCGCATCAGGCTCAGCAACTTAGCGAAACACCGCTCAGCCGCAGCCTGCTGCTTTCCTTTGTCGGCGCACTCGGTAAACGTCAGGCACTGGCGGGTTAATAGTCTAAAATGTTTCTGAATATTTGACATCTGACACATTTTGCATTAATTTGCGAACTGCAAAGGGGAGTAACTTCTTCGCCGGATAATCGTCATTACGGTGCCTGGATCCGCGCTTAAGCGCCATCTCAGCCACCCGGTTACCGGGGCGAAGATAGACATTTACAAAGTGAATGCCTATTTTCGTAAGTGAGACCTTGCCGGAAGGCGAGGTTTGCTCACAACTCAAAAATGAGCGGCTAACGTCTTCTGACGCTGGCCGTTTTTTTTTGATGTTTTTTCGAGGATGACGCAATGATGAACTCCGTAGGCAACCCGATGTTGTGGGGCTCTTTTGCCGTGGTAGTGATAATTATGCTCGCTTTCGACCTGCTGTTACAGGGTCGCAAAGGCGCGCAAACCATGAGTATGAAAAGCGCCGCGCTGTGGTCGCTGGTGTGGATAGGCCTGTCGTTGCTGTTCAATTTCGGCTTCTGGTGGTACCTCAACGGCGAGTTTGGTCGCGAGGTGGCCGACGCCAAGGCCACGATGTTCCTGACCGGCTACCTGCTGGAAAAAGCGCTGGCGGTAGATAACGTCTTCGTCTGGCTGATCCTGTTCAGCTACTTCTCCATTCCGGCCAACCTGCAACGCCGCGTGCTGGTCTACGGTGTGCTCGGCGCTATCGTCCTGCGTACCGGCATGATTTTCGCCGGAAGCTGGCTGGTGGGTCAGTTCAGCTGGATTTTGTACGTGTTTGGCGCGTTCCTGCTGTTCACCGGGATCAAGATGGCGCTGGCGAAAGAAGACGACGGTGAGGTTGGTGAGAAACCGATGATCCGCTGGCTGCGCAGCAAAATGCGCATGACCGACGAGTTGCAGGGTGAGAAATTCTTCGTGCGCCGTAACGGTATTCTGTTCGCCACCCCGCTGTTGCTGGTGCTGATCATGGTCGAACTGAGCGACGTCATTTTCGCGGTCGACAGCATCCCGGCGATTTTCGCGGTGACCACCGACCCGTTCATCGTGCTGACCTCTAACCTGTTCGCGATCCTCGGTCTGCGTGCGATGTACTTCCTGCTGGCAGGCGTGGCAGAACGTTTCTCGATGCTGAAATACGGTCTGGCAGTGATCCTGATTTTCATCGGTATCAAAATGCTGCTGCTCGACGTGTTCCACATTCCGGTGGGTATTTCACTGGGCGTGATCGCGTCGATTCTGATCATCACCCTGCTGATTAACACCTGGGTGAACCGTCGGGCTGACCTCGCAAAATCCAAAAAATAAGCGGGCATCGATCGCAAAATAATGTCATCAGGCGGGCGCTAACAAGCGCCCGTTATTTTTTGAGCTAGATTCTGCTAGTCTCCTGCTTCGCCGTTCAGGACACGAACGGTGATAACGTATAAAAAAGGGAAAATCATGCAAACACCATCCTCTCCGTCATTTTTAAAACGCTTCACCGACAGCAGTCTGGTGATGCAAATTCTGGTCGGCTTAATCGCCGGTATCATCCTCGCGGCACTGGCGCCGGAAGTGGCGAAAACGGCGGGCCTGCTCGGCAGTTTGTTTGTCGGCGCGCTGAAAGCCGTCGCACCGTTGCTGGTGTTAGTGCTGGTTACCGCTTCAATCACCAATCATCCCAAAGGCCGTAAAACGTCGCTGGGTCCGATCCTGTTTCTGTATCTCTTCGGGACGTTTTCGGCGGCACTGATTGCCGTCGTGGTCAGTTTTATGTTCCCTTCGACGCTGGATCTGAAAGTCGCGAACGTCGAAATCACGCCGCCGGGAGGGATTGCGGAGGTGCTGAAAGGGCTGATTATGAGCATTGTGTCTAACCCGTTCCGCGCCCTGATCGATGCGAATTATATCGGCATTCTGGCCTGGGCGATTGGCCTTGGACTGGCGCTGCGTCAGGCTGCTGATACGACGAAAAATCTGGTCACGGATGTCTCGGTGGCCGTCACCAAAATTGTCCGTGTGGTGATCCGCTTTGCGCCACTGGGGATTTTCGGTCTGGTCGCCGAAACACTGGCCACCAGCGGATTTGGCGCATTATACGATTATGCACATCTGCTGGTTGTGCTGATTGGCTGTATGTTGCTGGTGGCGCTGGTATTTAATCCGCTGATCGTGCTGGTGAAAACCCGCCGAAACCCCTATCCGCTGGTCTTCGCCTGCCTGCGTGAAAGTGGCGTCACCGCCTTCTTCACCCGCAGTTCTGCCGCCAATATTCCGGTCAACATGAACCTTTGCCGCAAACTGGGGCTGGATGAAGACACCTATTCCGTGTCAATCCCGCTGGGTGCCACCATCAATATGGCGGGCGCGGCGATCACCATTACAGTGCTGACGCTGGCGGCAGTCACGACGCTGGGTATTGAAGTGGATATTCTGACGGCGCTGTTGCTGAGCGTGATGGCGGCAGTGTGCGCCTGTGGCGCGTCAGGGGTGGCGGGCGGTTCGCTGCTGCTGATCCCGATGGCATGCAGCCTGTTTGGCATTCCCAATGACATCGCCATGCAGGTGGTGGCTGTCGGTTTCATCATCGGTATTTTGCAGGATTCAGCGGAAACTGCGCTGAACTCTTCCACCGACGTGTTGTTTACCGCCGCAGCCTGTCAGAAAAACTGATCCTTCCTGCACCGGGCAGCCCCTGCCGCCCGGTGCATTGCCTTACGGCTTCACGCCGTTCAGCAACACCTCCAGCGGATACACCATCGCGATCACCAGTTCGTCATGGATCGCCGCCGCATCATCCAGCTGAGCCTGCGCCTGCCGGCGTTCCTGCTGTTCACCGGTATCAAGATGGCCCTGCTCGATGTGTTCCACATTCTTGTGGGAATATCGCTGGGCGTGATCGCGTCGATTCTGATCATCACCTTGCTGATTAACACCCGGGTGAACCGTCGTAACGATCTAAACAATACGCGAAAGTCATAGCATTAATCAGGAATAATGAATGGGCGGATATCACGCCCATTCATTATTTTACCTGTCTTATTTTCAATGAACTTTATCAAAGCTTATTTCCATCGGCATACCTCCATTCCGGGTACGAGCCCGGCCAACTGACCGAAGAGGAGCTTTGGCAGGCAATGCTACGCTGTGGCCCTCTCATTCCATCCGTCCTTGTGTATGATATTACCGTCGCGTTAGAAATAAATAAGCTGGAATTGACATGTTATATCCTTATAAAGTTAATTATTACG
>NZ_JAFMOS010000383.1 GCF_019049755.1 Rahnella perminowiae | reverse complement strand
TAAAAAAACCCGCACAACGGGCGGGCTTTGGCAGTTACAGGCTCAGGGGCGGATTACACATGTGCGATTTTCTTCGCCTCCAGCGCTTTATGAATAGCCGCTTCCAGTTCGTTGATTTCGAACTTCGCCACATAACCGTCAGCACCCACTTTACGCACGTGATCTTCATTGGCGCTGCCGGATAAGGAGGAATGAATAATAACCGGGATATTTTTCAGGAATTCATCACGCTTGATATTGAGCGTCAGGGTAAAGCCGTCCATTTCCGGCATTTCCAGATCCGTTAATACGAAGGAAATTTTATCGGCAATGGGCAGTCCCTGGGCTTTGCATTCTTCAGCCATTTTACGGATTTTATTCCAGGCTTCCAGACCGGTGACATGCATCTGCGCCGGGATTTCCATCATGTTAAGCCCTTTCTCCAGCATCTGACGGGCGACTTTAGAATCTTCGGCCACGATCGCCACCGTGCCCGGCTTGAGTTTAAATGCGCTGGTTTTCTTTTTATCCATGTCGATATTACTGTTCGGAATAATGTCATGGAGGATTTGTTCAACGTCGAGCACCAGTGCCAGACGGTTACTGGATTTATCGTTATCCAGACGCGCAATACTGGTGATGTTACGGCTTTTCACACCCGCCTCGGCAGCCAGCACCTGACTCCATTCAAGACGCACAATGTCATCAACGGATTCCACCGCAAACGCCTGGGTACTGCGTGCATATTCGGTGACAAGCAGAATGTTCAGGCCGGTTTTGGGCACACAACCGACCACAGCAGGCAGGTCGATGACCGGAATGATTTCGCCACGGATGTTGGCCATACCCATCATCGGGGAGGCCATACCCGCCGCTTTAGTCAGCGTGGGCATCGGCACGATTTCGCGCAATTTAAAGACGTTGATACCAAAAAGCTCAGATTGCTCGTCATCCGGCGATGTCCCCAGACGGAACAGCAAAAGCTCAAACCGGTTTGATGAAGTGAGATTGGTTCTCTCATCAATTTCTTTCTGAAAATTATCCATACTTTCCCCATGCCTGTCGTTATTCGTTTTTGATTGTGTTCGCGCGGTGCGTCATTCGGAAAATAAGGAATTCCATTCTCTTTTTTCTCAGAGGGACGTTCTTTTTATCGGCCGGTCAGGGGTAATTCTTTATAGCGGGGAAAAAATTGAAGTAAAGCACCCGGTATCACGAAAATACCGGGCAGGAACGGTCAGCCGCCGATTTTCACCAGCGTCCGGCCCTGGATTTTATTGTTCAGGAAATCGGCTGCAACAGCCGGAGCTTGTTCCAGCGTAATTTCCGTCGCAGCCTGCTGATAAAAATCGTCCGGCAGCGTATTCAGTAAACGCTCCCAGACGGCAGCGCGACGTTCAGCGGGAACTGAAACCGAATCCACCCCCTGCAAACGCACATTGCGCAGAATAAACGGCATCACGGTGGTCGGCAGGTAGAAGCCCCCCGCCAGACCGCAGGCCGCCACGCAGCCGCCGTAATTGGTTTGCGCCAGCAGTTTGGCCAGCACCTTGTCGCCGACGGTATCCACCGCGCCGGCCCAGAGTTGTTTTTCCAGCGGACGGGTTTCGGCAAAATCATCACGGGAGAGGATTTCGCCGGCACCCAGTTTACGCAGATAATCATGTGTAGATCCACGCCCCGTCACGGCCGCCACGGTGTAACCGAGCGTATGCAACAAGGCCACCGCCGTACTGCCGACGCCGCCGCTGGCACCGGTCACCACTACGGTGCCGCTTTCCGGTGTCACGCCCGCCTCTTCCAGCGCCATGACGCACAGCATGGCGGTAAACCCGGCGGTGCCGATGATCATGGCATTGCGCGCAGCCAGACCTTCCGGCAGGGCGACCAGCCAGTCACCTTTAACACAAGCCTGCTCAGCCAGACCGCCCCAGTGCGTTTCGCCGACGCCCCAGCCGGTCAGAATGACAGATTGTCCGACGGAGAAACGCGGGTCGTTGCTGCGGCTGACATGGCCGGCGAAATCAATACCCGGCACCATCGGAAACTGCCGGATGATTTTACCTTTACCGGTGATGGCCAGGGCATCTTTGTAATTCAGCCCTGACCAGCTGATATCCACCCGCACATCGCCTGCCGCCATATCCGGCAGCGCAATCTCTTTCACTTCGGCCAGCGTGGCCTTATCTTGTTGTTCCAGGACCAATGCTTTCATTTTCTTCCCTTTATATTTCAGGTGATTCGAGTTTTTTGTCGTGAGGTATGCGATGACTCACGTAATGATTGCAGGTGCTATTTTTAGATTCAGGATTGAACAGGTGACACAAGGGTATGACGGAAATACGCCCAGAACTGATCCAGCGGCCCGGCCGAGCGAAACAGTTTTGCCCGCATCACCGCCCCTTCCCAGCCGGACCAGAAAATCTGTGCCAGTGACGCAGTCGGCATGGTTGATACGATATCGCCCGCCTGACGGGCTTCTTCCAGACAGAGGGCGATACGACTTTCCCAGTCATACAAAATCGTTTTGAGTTTCTGCAAAAAATCATCCGGCAGCTGCGGGGATTCCTGCAATAAATTACCGACCAGACAGCCACGCCTGAACTCAAACTTCGCCATTGCCTGACCGGCATGCGTCACAAATGCGTCAATGCGTTGCAGCGGTGACAATTCAGTGCTGAGCAGAAACTTGTCGAGTTTGTGGGCGAAAAAAGCGCCGTAAGCCGTCAGCACGGCCATGCCGAAATCCTGCTTATTTTTGAAATAGTGATAGAACGAGCCTTTCGGCACGGCGATGTTTTTGATCACCGCCTCGATGCCTGCCGACAGGTAACCCGTTTCTGTGATCACTTCCAGCCCCGAACGGATAAGGGCTTCGCGCGTATCCTCAAACTCCCGGGCCGTTCTCGGCGGACGTCCGCGGCGCGGTTTGAGTGGCACCTCAGGTTCAGGGAAAAACGCACTACACATAATTTAGACCGATCGTTTTTTAATTGCGAAAAGCCTACGCCTAATTTTTTATGCCGGCAAGCCTGCCGCGGTTCCCGAACCGTAAAAACCTGCCCGTCCGTCAGCCCTGCAAAGCAAAAAGCCCGCTCGGGGCTACCGTGGCGGGCCTGGGAAAAACCTTAGTATGTTGTAACTATTTTTCGCTCACTGTTTCACGCCGGGTTTCATGCACGCTGTAACGGTTGGCCGGGAACGGAATATTCAGACGCTCGCGCAGCGTCGGAGCCTGTGAGGGATGCCAGTAACCCCGTGCTTCCAGCACCGGCAATACCAGACGGGTAATGTCATCCAGCGCTTCGGTCAGTACCGGCCCGCTGATGATAAATCCGCTGGCACCGCCCTCTTCCACCCAGCGGATCAGACGGTCGGCGACCTGTTCCGGCGTGCCAAAGAATTCACCACGCGGCAAGGTGGTCTGATACGCGATTTCCCGCAACGTCAGGTTTTCCTCACGCGCCAGTTTCTTGATACTGTCGGTGGTGGAGCGGAAGGTGTTTTGCCCTAAATCACCCAGTTCAGGGAACGGGCCGTCCGGCGGATACTGGCTGAAATCATGGTGATCGAAGAATCGTCCGAGATAGGCCAGCGCATCGTCGAGAGACAACAGTGACAACAGATATTGATATTTGGCCTCAGCTTCCTCTTCAGTTCTGCCGACAACCGGGCTGATCCCCGGGAAAATACCCACCGGATGGCGGCCATTTTTGCTGACCTGTTCCTGTAATTTTGCCGCATACTCCTGCGCTTCTTCCAGCGTACGGGCGTTAGTGAAAACGGCATCGGCAGATTTACCGGCCAGTGCGATACCGGCATCCGACGCGCCGGCCTGGAAAATCACCGGCTGACCTTGTGGCGAACGCTGAATATTCAGCGGGCCTTCCACCGAGAAAAACTGCCCCTGATGATTCAGTCTATGCAGCTTCGCCGCGTCGAAAAACACACCGCTTTCACGGTCGCGCACAAAAGCGTCGTCTTCCCATGAGTCCCACAGCCCCTGCACAACGCTGATATATTCTTCCGCAATCTGGTAGCGCAGCGCATGTTCAGGATGATCTTTACCGAAGTTTTTCGCCGAACCGGCCAGCGGTGAGGTCACCACGTTCCAGCCCGCCCGCCCCTGACTGATATTGTCTATCGAAGCCAGCTGACGTGCGACGGTAAACGGATCGCTGTACGAGGTCGAAATAGTCCCCGCCAGCCCGATGCTGTGGGTCGCGGAGGCCAGCGCTGACAGCAAGGCCACCGGTTCGAAACGGTTGAGGAAATGGGGCAGCGATTTTTCGTTAATGTGCAGGCCGTCGGCCACGAACAGGAAATCAAAACCGGCTGCTTCCGCACGCAGGGCTAAATCACGGAAATACGGGAAATTGACACTGGCATCTGCCGGCGCTTTTTCGTGACGCCACGAGTTCATATGCCCCCCGGCACCGTGCAACATCAGACCCAGCTTGATACTTTTTGATTGGCTCATGAAATCTCCTTACCGCTGGCCAGCCAGCAATTCGATGGACTTCAGCCGCGCACCGGCTTCAGTCAGTGGAGTGTGTATGACAAATTCGTTCACGCACAGGCGGCGCTGAATATCGCGCAGTTGCTGATGGATGTCGCCGGGTGTGCCGTGCAGTATGCTGATTTGCTGCTGTTCGATATGGTATTGCGTCGCGCCGGACTGGCGCACAAAGGCTTCAGCCTGTTCGCGGGAACCGACCGTGACGTGCCGGTCGCCCACCGTGACACGAAAATTATGTCGCCCGGCCACCCGCTCAGCAGCCTGCTCCCGGGTTTCCGCCGCCAGCGCAGCCAGACTGACCAGCGCCTGCCCTTGTCCGGCCGAATATTCATGGAAAGCCAGCACGGATTCTGTCATCACCTCAGCGGAAGCATTGATAAAACCGGCGAAGACAAAGTTCCAGCCCAGCGACGCCGCCAGACGGGCGCTCTCTTTGCTGGCACCGAGTAAAAACCGCTGCGGTGCAACCGGCGGACGCGGCAACGCACGGGCTTCAGTGCCCGCCAGATGGTCATCCAGATGGGTCAGATAATGCGTCAGTTGTTGTAACTGGGCGGGGAAACCGGGAGCTGATTCAGCCGGGGCATGGGCGCGCAACGCTTTGGTCGACAGCGGTAAACCGCCGGGCGCTTTGCCGATGCCGATATCCACACGATCCGGCGCCAGCGATGATAAAAGATGAAAATTCTCCGCCACTTTATACGGACTATAATGTTGCAGCATCACCCCGCCTGAACCTATCCGCAGCCGGGAGGTATGTGCCAGCAACCAGGCGATCAGCACTTCCGGCGAGCTGCCCGCCAGTTTTTCAGTATCGTGGTGTTCCGACACCCATAAGCGGTGATAGCCCAGCTTTTCTGCTGCCAGCGCAAAATTCAGCGTCGCGTCTAGCGCCTGCGCAGCCGTCTGCCCGTCGTTGATCGGGCTTTGATCTAATAAACTCAGTCGGTAATTCACCTGCGCATCCCTTTTTATCCGTTGTGATAAAAAAGAGTTCCACGAAATAAGGTTAAAGCTAAATAATAAAATCACGTTTCTATAGTCAGTATTTTGCTATGCAGGCCGCTGTGCAAAACGACTATAAATTATAGCGACTGAGTATTTCGTTATTCCCGCTGGCCTGACTAGCATGAAATGAATGGCTCCATCTGTTTAACTCTCTCTGTTCAGACAATAAGGTTATTTCGCCATGAGCATTTCACTTGCACAAGAAACACAAAATATTTCATCCGGCACCCCGTACGGATTATCCGGATTAGAAGAAAAACTCATCGCTTACCGTCGTGAATTACACCAGCATCCTGAATTATCCAATCAGGAGTTTGTGACAACACAAAAGATTACCCAATGGCTGAATGCCGCCGGGATCCGCATTTTATCGCTCGGGCTGAAAACCGGCGTTGTGGCTGAAATCGGGCCGGAACAGGGACCCGTTGTGGCCCTGCGCGGGGACATTGATGCCCTGCCGATTGAAGAAGCCTCCGGCGTAACGTTCAGTTCGCAGCAACCCGGTGTAATGCACGCCTGTGGCCACGATTTCCATACTTCAGTTATCCTCGGTGCGGCATATTTGCTCAAGGCGCGTGAACAGACCTTACCCGGACGCGTGCGGCTGTTTTTCCAGCCCGCTGAGGAACGCTTTGGCGGTGCATCGCAGCTGATTAAAGCCGGTGCGCTGGAAAACGTTGATGCGATTTTTGGCCTCCATAATGCGCCTGAACTGCCGGTCGGTACCTTCGCGACCAAAGGGGGAGCATTCTATGCCAACGTGGATCGCTTTCAGATAACCGTGACCGGTAAAGGCGCACACGCCGCACATCCGGAAGAAGGCACCGACAGCATTGTCACCGCCAGCCATATCGTGACCGCGCTGCAAACGGTGGTCAGCCGCAACGTCAGCGCACAGGACGCGGCGGTGGTCAGCGTCACCCGCATTGAAGGCGGCAATACCTGGAACGTCTTACCCCAAACCGTCGAACTGGAAGGCACGGTGCGCACCTACAGCAGCGAGATCCGCGAATACCTTCCGCAGCGCATCCGCAAAGTCATCACCGGCGTAGCCGATGCGCTGGGCGCGCAGGCGGAATTGCACTGGTTTGCCGGGCCACCGGCGGTGGTGAATACGCCGCGCTGGGCAGAGTTTGCTTTACAGGCCGCCGCAGAATTTGGCTATGACGCGCAGGTGGCGCAGGCACAAATGGGCGGAGAAGATTTTGCTTTTTATCTGCATCATGTGCCGGGTGCGTTTGTCAGCATCGGCTCTGCCAGTCACTTCGGCTTGCATCATCCGCAATTTAACCCGGATGAATCGGCTATTTACCCGGCCGCAAATTATTTCCAGCAACTGGCGGAAAAAGCGCTGGTGGAGTTAGCCGGAGAGTAACCATTTCATTCCTGATTTTATTTTCTCACGCCCGGATATTCCGGGCA
>NZ_JAFMOS010000384.1 GCF_019049755.1 Rahnella perminowiae | reverse complement strand
CCATTCTGCGCTGGGCTGGATGACCCCGTCAGAATTTGCTGAGAAGTCTGCCGGTTGCCAGAATACACAACCAACATGAAGCCGGTTATTCCTGATTATGAATGGATCACATACGGGGAGCGGGTCACCGGACTCTTGGTAATGATGCAAAACTGGTACAACAACCGGGGCAAAAACCCAATCTGGTGTTCCTGGTGATCGGGGAAACAGCACGGGCGCAAAATCAGTCGTATGAGGGATACGCCAAACCAACCAATCAGTACACGCAAGCCATTCCGGACGTGGTGTACTTTACGAAGATGACGTCATGCGGTACGGCAACGGCAATTTCTGTGCCGTGCATGTTCTCAAACATGAAACGCACCAGTTACGACGCCAACCGCGCCCGTAACAGTGAAGGTTTGCTGGATATTCTGCATAAGGCCGGCGTTTCAGTATTCTGGAAAGACAATGACGAAGGCTGTAAAGGGGTCTGCGACCGTGTGCCGAATGTCACCATTAATACCCAAAAAGACGGTAAATATTGTGATGGTGATACCTGCTACGACATGGCACTGATGCAGAATATTGATGATGACATCAAGGCTGACGGCAAAAATACGCTGATTAGCTTACATCTGATCGGCAGCCACGGCCCGACATATTACAAACGCTATCCTCAGGAATTCCGCAAGTTCATGCCTGACTGCCCGCGCAGCGACATTGAAAACTGTTCACAAGAACAACTGGTGAATACCTACGATAATACGCTGCTTTACACGGATTACATGGTGTCGCAGGTGATTGAAAAAGCGAAGCAGTATCAGGATAAGTACAATGTGGCCGTCATTTATCTTTCCGACCATGGTGAATCCTTGGGTGAAAATGGCCTGTATCTGCACGGTACGCCTTACAGCGTGGCACCGGCGCAACAGACCCATGTGCCGATGCTATTCTGGCTGTCTGATGGCTATGTCAAAGCGCAGGGAATAGATATGCAATGCCTGAAATCCAATGCTGCGAACAAAGACGTTTCGCAGGATAACCTGTTCCACACCGTGCTGAGCGCGATGAACGTACAGACTTCAGAACGTGACCCACAATTGGATATTCTGGCGGCCTGCCGCCCATCTCAGAAGTAGTCACGCCCGGCAGCTGAAAGGGTTTGCTGCCAGAATGTTATGGCAGCAAACCGCACTCTGTCAGAATGCTTGTTGCCAGTGCGCTGACCGTTTTATCGAACTGCTCAGATTGATTATCCATCACCATATACAGTGCCGTTTGCCGCACCGTTCTGGTTGTTAATTCAAGACGGCGAAGCAAACCGCTCTCCAGCGTTTTCTCCACACTTTCCAGCGGCAGCCAGCCGTATCCTACGCCCACCATAATCGCTTCCATCGCGGCCCCGACAGTAGTGAAGGTCCAGCTGGCACGGGTGCCGGATGGTGCATTTTCATTACGCGGCGAGTGCCGGTCGGCCACGCTGATCAGCGGGAAGCGTGCCAGGTCCTCTGCGGTCAGCGGAACGGCGAGGCTCATCAGCGGATGATCGTTTTTCGCCACCGGGACAAAATCCACGTCCAGCAGAAAGCGTCCCTGTATGGCATTTTCCGGTGCCAGCGTGGTGATGTATAAATCAGCAGACCGTTCGTTTAATTGCTCCAGGCTTTCTCCGCGCAAAATTTCCGTCAGGTGCACCCGGGTATCGGGAAATTGTTGTTGAAAACTTTTAAGCGCGCGAAACAACCGGTATTTCGGAAAGACGCTGTCGACCACCAGGCTCAGTTCGGTGCGTGTTCCGCCTTTCAGCCCGGCAGCGCGGTGCTCAAGCTGCAAAAAGGCTGAAATAAGCGGCATTGCCTGCGTCAGCAACGCCCGTCCCTGCCCGGTCAGGGTCGCTTTACGACCCTGAATTTCCAGCAACGGCAGGCCAAGCCGTTCCTGCAATCCGCTCAGCGCATAACTGACAGAAGACTGGCTGCGGTTCAGCACCCGCGCTGCCTGCGCGTAACTCCCCTGTTCAATGACCGTCTGCAACACCACCCACTGCTCAAGAGTGGTTCGTGGAAGTGCCATGCTTTTTTCCTTCGGAGAAATTTATCGGAATTTTAGATGCTTTTTATCAGAAAAGAGCGTTTTTTTATCAATTTTTTAGCGTGTACTCTCTCTATCGAAACAGCACTGACATACGGCGCACTAATAAGGAGAATTATTATGAGCAGCTTTGATAAACACGACCTGAGCAATTTCATCGGCAAACACGTGGTTTACACCTATGACAATGGCTGGAATTATGAAATCTATGTGAAAAATGCCGGAACGCTGGATTACCGCATTCATAGCGGGCTGGTTGGCAACCGCTGGGTGAAAGATCAGCAAGCTTATATCGTGCGTGTGGCTTCTGATGTGTACAAAATTTCCTGGACAGAGCCGACCGGTACCGATGTCAGCCTGATAGTCAACCTGGGTGACAACGTGTTCCACGGCACGATTTTCTTTCCACGCTGGATCATGAACAATCCGGAAAAAACCGTTTGCTTCCAGAACGAACATATTCCGCTGATGAATTCATATCGCGATGCCGGCCCGGCTTATCCGACGGAAGTCATTGATGAATTCGCGACCATAACTTTCGTCCGCGACTGCGGCGCCGACAATAACGGGGTGATCGACTGCCCGGCCAGCGAGTTACCGGCTAACTTCCCGGACAATCTGCGTTAATCACTAAACTACAGACATAAAAAACCACAGTCCGTAAGGGCTGTGGTTTTTTATGAACAGGTCAGGGATACAGGCCGTCAGCGTGCCAGCGTTTTCAGCAGCGTCGCATTGAATTTTTCCGGTTCTTCCATCTGCGGTGCGTGTCCAAGGCCTTTAAACTCGATCAGTTTCGCGTGCGGAATAAGCTTCGCAACCTGTTTGCCCAGCACGTTGTAATGGCCGATTTTGGCTTTCACCGCAGGCGGGGCAATATCGCTGCCAATGGCTGTGGTGTCAGCCGTGCCAATTATCAGGGTGGTGGGTACGCGGAGATTTTTGAATTCGTAAAAGACCGGCTGAGTGAAAATCATGTCGTAAATCAGCGCTGAGTTCCATGCTACCAGCTTGTGCCCCGGACCGTTATTCAGGCCTGCCAGCATATCGACCCAGCGGTCATATTCCGGTTTCCATTTATTCACGTAATACGTTTTTAATTCGTACTGTTTAATGCTGTCCGCTGAGGTTTTCAGTTCGCGATCATACCACTGATCGACCGTACGATAGGGGACGCCTTTGGCTTTCCAGTCTTCCAGACCAATCGGGTTCACGAGCACCAGTTTCGACACTTCCGGCGCATACATCAGGCTGTAACGTGTCGCCAGCATGCCGCCAGTCGAATGCCCGACAATAACGGCTTTGCTGATTTTAAGGTTTTTCAGCAACTCATGCGTGTTGGTCGCCAACTGCTGGAAACTGTACTGGTAATGGGAAGGCTTGGTCGATGAACAGAACCCGACCTGATCAGGCGCGATAACCCGATAGCCATGACTTACCAGAGCCGAAATAGTGTCACCCCAGGTTGCGGCACAGAAATTCTTGCCATGCATCAGCACCACAGTCTGGCCGTTTTTATGCCCGGCAGGGGCAACGTCCAGATAGCCCATTTGCAGTGGTGCACCCTGGGAACTAAAGGAAAATTGCTTCAGCGGGAACGGATAATCAAATCCCTGCAATTGCGGGCCGTAAGCGGGAGCGTCTGCCGCCATTATTGAGCCGGAGAAAGAAAAGGATAAAACAGCCGCATAAAAGAGCACTTTAAAACGGGGAAGCATCGGGTTGTCCTGGTGGCGTTCACTGAACAGACGGCGTAAAACACTATGCTACAAAATTTACGCCTTCAGAAAAACCACTTAAGACCGGCTGATTCAGTCTTTCGTTTGCAAAATGTAACGGTATGTCCGGTAAATACTCATCCTGGCCGCCGGGGGCCGGTTTTGATTTAAACTTATTACAGTTGAATCCATAACTATTCATAATATGAATTAAAAATGAGATTATCAGCACTCTCAGATTGGCCTTGTTATTTGCCTTGTGGCAGTGAATAACACCGTTATAGGTTATATTGACGGGGCGAATCGTCGCTCTCAGGCTCTCACTGGTGGTTACCCTTGACCTTAAATTGGTTAAACCGACGCTCTGTCCGGATATGCGTTTCACTGCTCGCCTTCGTTGTTGTCGCTGCTCTCGGAACATGGGCAATCTCATGGCAAACATCTCAGGGATTACGACGTGATACCGCCGCAAATTTGCAACAATCCGTGAGGCTGGTGGATATGACGCTGGATAATGCCGCCATTGCAACCAGTGCCGTTGAAAATCTGATTGGCATGCCCTGTGATGCCAGGACTCTGCAAGCGCTGCGCTGGCAGGTGGCGAAAGTGCCCAATGTCCGTACGGTCAATCTTTATCACCAGGATACAATTTACTGCACTTCCCTGTTTGGCCCGCGCTCTGACACTATCTCGACCGACAAATTCGTGGGTGGCAGACTGATGCTGATGAGCGGTAACAGCGTCACGCCTAATCACCCCCTTATTGCCTATCGTCATGATGTTAACGGCAGCGGTGTGCTGGTCGGTGTCGATGGCTATTTTCTGCATAACATTCTGTCATTGCTCAGTACCCATGCTTATCTGGCGTTACAGGTTGGCGACCAGTGGATGGACAGCAACGGCATCATTCACCGCGGTGAAGACTGGCCGGCCGGCGAACGCATGGAGCTGACTTCTCAGCACTATCCTTACGCTATACGTTTAGTGATCCGCCAAAGTGATCACTGGGGTTATGTCTTCGATTACGCAACCGTCAGTCTGGTGCTATTTCCGCTGCTCAGCTTATTTATCGCGTTCATGACTTATATTCTGCTCGGTCGCGTGGGCGGCCCGACAGCTGCCCTGAAAGAAGCGCTGGAGAAAAAACAGTTCATCGCGTATTTGCAACCCGTCGTGGACGGCACTACCCATCAGGTGACGGGGGCTGAAGTCCTGATGCGCTGGCAACATCCGCAGTCAGGTCTGATCCCGCCTTATCAGTTCATTCCGCTGGCTGAAGAGAGCGGCCTGATTGTGCCCATGACTCGCCTCATCATGGCACAGGTTCGTGAGCAGTTCGGCCCGCTGGCGGCACAGTTGCCTAAAAATTTCCATTTCGGTTTCAATATCTGCGCCAGTCATTTCAAAGACCACTCACTGGCTGAAGACTGCAAAGCTTTTATTGATGCTTTTAAGGTGAACCCGATCAATCTGGTACTCGAACTGACCGAGCGTGAATTAATCGAACCGGGTGAAATCACCTACAGCCTGTTTCGCACGCTGCGCCAGATGGGCGTACTGATCGCAATGGATGACTTTGGCACCGGGCATTCCAGTCTGGCGTACCTGCAAAAATTCCATATCGATATTCTGAAAATCGATCAGAGCTTCATCGGCCGGATTGGCACCGATGCGCTGGCCGAACATATCGTCGATAATGTGATTGACCTGGCTAAACGCCTGCAAATGATCATCGTGGCGGAAGGAATTGAAACCCAGACGCAGGTGAATTATCTCGCGCCCTACCAGCTTGAATTCCTGCAAGGCTACTTTTTCGGCAAGCCCGTACCACCGGAGATTTTTATCGGGAAATGGCTTTGATTCTCAGACCGCCTGCGGCAGGTGCTATCCTCTTCAGGCAGCGGGCACTTTCGTGACTCTGTGACTAGACTAATAACGTGAGCTACGTCTTATAAGATGCGTGCGCTTTTTGCTAAAAATCCACTGGTGTGTAACATCCATACAGATTCAGTCCTGTGACAAAGCTAACTTGTTGAAGTTACTTGTATTGGAGTACTCTGGCGGAGAACACTGCTGACAATCCGATTGATCACTTTGCGAGCAAGATGATGATTAAGTGGCCGTGGAAAGCGAATGAACTGAAAATTGAGAAATCAGACGTATGGAACGATGCGCTGAATATCCCACTTTTGTCTTGCCTGAACGAAGATGAAAAATTGCGTCTGATTCAGGTTGCCAGCCAGTTGTTGCAACAAAAACGGCTGGTTCCTTTGCAAGGCGTTGACCTGACGGAGCTGATGCAGGCGCGTATCGCGCTGCTGTTTGCGCTGCCTGTCATGGAACTGGGCGCCGCCTGGCTCGACGGTTTTCACGAGATCCTGCTCTACCCTTCCCCTTTTGTGGTTGATGCTCCCTGGCAGGATGAAAACGGGCTGGTACATGCTGGTTCACAAATTCACGCCGGACAAAGCTGGGATCAGGGGCCGATTGTCCTCAACTGGCAGGACATCGAGGACTCATTCGACAACTCGGGTTTTAACCTGATCATCCACGAAGCAGCGCATAAACTGGATATGCGCAACGGCGGTGAAGTCAGTGGTATTCCGCCTATCCCGCTGCGTGAAGTAGTGTCGTGGGAGCACGATTTACACGCCGCGATGCAAAACCTGCAGGATGAAATCGATACGGTCGGTGAAGACGCTGCCAGCATGGACGCCTATGCTGCGACCGATGCTGCCGAATGTTTTGCCGTGCTATCCGAATATTTCTTCAGTGCACCAGAATTACTTTCAGAGCGTTTTCCGCTGGTATACGGCCATTTTACCCGTTTTTACCAACAAGACCCGCTGGCAAGGCAGCTGCGCGGTCAGCGTTGCGATTGTTAAATCCCGTTTTGAAGGACATTTTTTCGTACTAACCTGCCCTTTTGCATCCATATTGATTAGTTGCTGAGCAGTCGGATGTTTTTAACGAATTTAGCGTTGACACTCCGGAGCCCTCTGGATATTATGCGCCCCGTTCACACGATTCCTCTGTAGTTCAGTCGGTAGAACGGCGGACTGTTAATCCGTATGTCACTGGTTCGAGTCCAGTCAGAGGAGCCAAATTCTTGTTTTCATGCCTCTTTGCGAATCCTTA
>NZ_JAFMOS010000385.1 GCF_019049755.1 Rahnella perminowiae | reverse complement strand
CAATGCTTCAGATCTATCAATGTTCGCGTAATACTTCCCACTTCTGCCAGGCTTCTAATCAAAGCTGTCTCTTTGTAAATAAAAAATAACTCTATGTTTTAAAAAGTTAAACCTATGAGAAGAATGTTGGATCGCATATTGCATATTAGATATGAATGAATTTACCGTCCTGCCCAAAAGACCCTGTGCGGCGGTAAGGACGTCATATTTTTCAGTATTGGTCGCTGTCGCTCCTTTGTAGAGACCGGAGAAAGGTATTACGAGTGGATTACGAGATGGAGGAGATGATGCCTACAGAATTTACCCGCCGAACAGATGCATTAACGCTTATTTTCCACAGAGATTACCGGTGGCTCACCGATAAGCTTAGACGGCGTATCAGCCATGGCACCGGCGCGGAAGATATCGCCTCCGAGGCGTTTGTGCGTCTTGCTGCGATCCCTGAATTGCTCAATATCCGCGAGCCGCGGGCCATGCTGACAACGCTTGCCCAGCGGGTATTATACGAAAGCTGGCGCCGACGAGATCTGGAGCGGGCCTATTTCAATGCCCTGGCTAGCAGACCGCAGTTTTGCCATCCCTCGCCGGAAGAGCAAGAGATGGTCGTAGAGTCCTTACTCACCATTGACCGCGCTCTTGATGGTTTATCCACCAATGCGCGCAAAGCATTTTTGTTTAATCAACTTGACGGTATGACCTATGCTGAAATCGCCCAAGAACTGGACGTATCCACCAGCATGGTGCGCAAATATGTGGCGAAGGCGCTCACCAATTGTTATCTGGTGCTCGCAGAGCATAATAATTAACCAGTTAAAAAAGAAATATGAAACCAACCCAGTACCCCGATCCCGCCTTACAGGAAGCCATCAAGTGGATGGTGCTGCTGCGTTCCGGCGAGGCGACGAAAGACGATTATCAACAATATAAGCGATGGCGTTATGCCGACGCGCACCACGATGCCATCTGCGCTAAAATAGAGGCCACGCTGGGTAAGATCGATTCACTTACGCATACCATGCCTTCGGAAAATGTTCGACAGACTCTCCTTGCGCCCTCAAGTCGTCGTAAATTTATATACAATACTCTGGGCATTGCCGCCATGGCCATGATCAGCGGCCTGGTAGTAAACCAGAAATATCCCGTGCCTTACCTGTTGTCCGATATCCATACCGACACCGCCCAACGACGGCACATCGAACTGGGTGACGGCAGCACCCTCGATATGAACGCGCGAACCGCGCTGAATATCACCCTCAACGATACCCTTCGTAATGTTGATCTGCGCACTGGCGGCATTATTGTCAGCGTCGTGAACGATACCCGGCCTTTTAGCGTCAATACCGGCATGGGGCGCGTCCTGACGGAGAAAGCGCGTTTTCATGTGCGCCAGGAAGACGGCGGTATCCATCTTGCGGTGCTGGAGTCGGTCGTAAAAGTCACTATACGGCGCGGCGACAGCCAATGGGTTGAAGCTGGTCACGGCCTGTGGTTCAACCAGGATACGCTGATGCCGGTGGCCATCTCCCCCGATGCGGAGACGGCCTGGATCCAGGGTCGTCTGGAAGTCAAAGATACGCCGCTGAGTTCCGTCATCGCTTCACTGAAAAACTACAGCTCGGCGATTATCCGCCTAGATCCGGCCGTCGCCAACCTGCGCGTCAGCGGCAACTTCCCGCTGGACGATGTGCCCTATGCGCTCGATGCTCTGGCCCAGACTATGCCGATTGCTATTACTCGTACCACGGGATATTGGATCCATGTCACCTCGTCCGTTGCTTGATTGCGTTTAAATTTGCTTTTTTTTTCCTAACAGGTGTCACTTTTGCTGCCTCAGTGCACATACAGAATAAGTCCCCCAAGAAATTTCCGCTAATGCAAGTTTGCGGTCAGTCAGGATTTATCGCGAGGTTAGTGGTGAAAGCACAGCACCTGATGTTGAAAGAAACAATCGAAGTACCTGAAAGAAAAAAGGCTACCGTACTTCTGCCTTCGAGGTCTGCGGCTACTAAAAAAGATTACCAGTCAAAACTGATGATTGCCGCCGTGGTGATGGTCCATCTGGCGCTGATTGCGGTGGCCATCACCCACACCACTCAATACCGGCCGTTGAACATTATCAATCCCGCAGAGCAGCCTAGCGTGCAGGTAACTATGGTGGCGGCGCCGCAGCCCGAACCGCCGCAGGTTCCCGCGGTCACCGAGGCGCCGCAGGTACTGGTCGCGGATAATAGCGACCGCGAAGTTGCGCAAAGCGACGCGCCTCCCGTAGCCCCCGCGCCGGAAACTAAACCAAAAACCGCGCCGCTGCCCAAGCCGCAGCCTAAACCTCGGCCTAAAATCATACCTAAACCTAAACCAGAGCCGGTAATATCACGCCCGGCGGCGCAGGCAAAACCATCGCCAGTACAAAATGCCAAGGTTGCCGACCAATTGGCAGTCCCGGCAACTTCCCAGGGTGCAATGCTGAAAAGCGCGCCCAATGCTACGCCGAAAAATGTACCGACCGTTGGCTGCCAAGTACCCGCCCCCGACTATCCGCGCAAGGCTAAACGGTTGCTGGAGGAGGGAGAGGTGCTGATCCGCTTAGTCATCAATGCGGACGGTTCCTTAAAGCGCGGCGAAGTCGCACGCAGCAGTGGCTATGACGATCTTGACCAGGCCGCAATGGCGGCGGTGTCCCGCATACGGTGTAACCCCTATGTGGAAAACGGCCAAGCGATTCCCGTTATGACGATACAACCCATTACATTCAAATTATCCCGTTAGCTCGTTGGGCTAGCAAATCAATAAAATGAGTAATAGCATTATTTGATAATTGAGGTAGCAAAATGAATGAGTTTAGCATTGAGCACGTTTGGTTGCAGGGGGACATGATCACCCACACGGTGGCCTTAGTCCTGCTGGTCATGTCCATAATGTCCTGGTCGGTGATCGCGATAAAATGCATACAAGGCGCGGGACTGCGCAAAATCGTCCTACGCGCCAAGCACCGGTTCTGGAGTGAAAAAACGCTGCCGTCCGCCATCGAATCATTAGGCAACAACGGCAATAACCCGTTCCGCGAACTGGCGATTGCCGGTCATGCGGCCATGTCACACGAGTACAATATTGAGGCTAGCATCAGCAATAATCTCGATATCAGCGACTGGTTGGCACGTTGTCTGAAAAACAGCATCGATGACAGTTGCTCCAGACTACAATCGGGCCTGGGTATCCTCGCATCAATCGGCAGCACCGCGCCGTTTGTTGGGTTGTTGGGTACTGTATGGGGCATTTATCATGCTTTACAATCTATCAGCATGGCGGATCAGCCAGATCTGGCCCATATTGCCGGTCCAGTTGGCGAAGCACTTATCATGACAGCATTCGGCCTGTTCGTGGCCATTCCCGCGGTACTGGGGTTTAACACTATCAGCCGGCGTAACCGAAGCCTGCAAAATGCCATTGCCCGCTTCGCTCACGAACTGCACGCTTATTATCTCACCGGTTCGCGTATTACCATCGCAGATGTCACTACACCGCTTGTCGATGAAACACCTGTGCCCAATAGCGTCCAGCCGTTTCGCGCTGGGCACTCGATGTAGTAGCCGCAGGCAGCAAGGAGAAAACAATGGGAATGCCCGGTAATTCACAGTTCGAGATTGACGAAGACCCACTGGTGAACGATATCAATATGACGCCGTTTATCGATGTCATGCTGGTGTTGTTAATCGTATTTATGATTACCCTACCTGTGATTAACCACGCGGTAAAAGTGAATTTGCCCAAGGCCAGCGCCAGCGTGGTGGATAATCACGCTAAGGCAATAGATATTTCAGTGATGGCCGACGGCAGTATCGCTTGGGACAAACAGACGCTTGACGACGACGCTTTTAAATCAAGGCTGGAAGAGACGGCAAAACTGCCGCAGTTGCCCCATTTGCGCATTTATGCGGATAAGGTGACGGAATATGGCCGAGTCGCGTTTATCATGACCAGCGCGCAGAACGTCGGGCTGACAAAATTTGATTTTGTTGTCGATAAAAATCCAGGCTGAAAGATACCGCTAAACCCAATGCCATTGCTTGGCGGGATTTTGAAGCATAAGTTCGCTCATGCCAGGACTATCTGAACGCCAGGCACCATGGACTACCCTTTATAGCTAGTTTTTTTGTCGACAGTCCGGCGTAGCTTGCATACCCCTTCTACCGAGGGACCAATCGACATCCACACTACAGGCACTAGCCTCCGGGCCTCCAACCGTCGCATGTAGTGCTTTCACTTTAGAGGTATGACATAAATGAGGATATCGCGGCGGAAAGTAGTTTTGCTGCTCGTAGCTGGCTTGGGTACAGTATGCATTTGGGCTGGGACAGCAATGGGCGAGACGGCATTTCAGGACACGCCCTCAGGGATAAGAGCGCTCCCGGGTGACGTGCTGCCTCCCTTTGGTCAGATTGATCCAGACGGAACTTTCCACGCGACGCCTCGGGACGTTCCGGCAGGATTCAATTTGGGGCCGAACCGCCCACCCGAGAGCATAGCGCGAGGCCCCTCACTGGCAGTGGCAATAACTGCGGCCGAAGCAGCGCTCAATACATGTCGGCATTCAGGCTATCGGGTCGGCGTCGCCGTGATCGATACGGAAGGGAAGGTCAGAGTGCTGCTCAATGCTGATGGAACTGATGGCAGTCATGGCTTTGTAGCCATGCGCAAGGCCGAGGCCGCGCTCGCCTTTAACATGCCTTCCTCGGAAGTGAATGACCTAGCTCAAAGCGACAAGAGCGTCCTCAAGCGAGTCACGCTCTCCATGCTACTGGATGGTGGGGCGGTGCCCTTGCATGTCGGAAGCACACTCGTGGGAGCGATTGGCGTGAGCGGATCTGCCGGTAAAATTATTGGCGCCCAGGACGAAGTCTGTGCACGTGCTGGCCGCGATGCATTCGCGGCGCAGCAAAAATGACAGGCTTATCGGCGTTCATTCGACCATCATGCCAGAAGCTCCGTGCCTTGACATGGACTACCTGGTTGCTCTGAGTCAGCTTCGTCGTTCGCTCTCAGACATGTACCGTTTATATGGAACAAACCTCAGCTAAGGCAGCTTCAAGCGGTTGATAATCATTATTAGATACCGTGAGCCGGCGTTGTTATCAGTTGGCTCAAACAAATATGGGTCTGGCTCAAGACCGCCGCAGGACAACGCTACGGTGGAGTCCTTCAACGGCAGGTTAAGGCAGACGAGAACGGGTTCATGTCTCTGGAGGATGCACGGTGCAAAATCGAGGCTTGGCGCATACACTATAACCAGAGTCGTCCCCATTCTGCACTGGGCTGGATGACACCCTCCGAATTTGCCGAAAAATCTGCCGGTTGCCAGAATATGCAGCCAGAATGAAGCCGGTTATTCCTGATTATGGCTGGATCACATACGGGGAGCGGGTCAAAATGGTGGTCGGATTATTAGGGCTGATATTTGTGCCAACTTGCCTATTGTCCATTAAAGTCCAGGATGCCTAAAAAAGAAAGCCAGGACTGGTAAACTGGGCGGCAGTAAATAAATAGGGCCCCTCAGAGTTCTGTTTTAGCCTAGCAGACGTATCATGTATGTCATCAGGACAAGTTATCCACTGATTGACAGGTTGCGCCAACTACAGTTGAATGTTGCAACGCAATAATAAATTGAAGGACCCCTGTAAATATGAAAAAGAGCGCTCCTGCTCATGGAGTTACACCCTCTGCATCTGACCTTCGGCATCTGGCATTTTGCGCACTATGCGCGCTGGAGTTTTCACGTCAGGATGGCAAAATTTCCAATGCTCACAGCGAAACCCTCTTCATGGTCCGTTGGCTTTCCACCGCGCAAAAACAGAAACGTTTCCCCAAAAGTGTAGCGTCTGAAATCACCCTGATGCTAGATCGAGGACGTCGTTACGGCACTGATGCGAACCTGTGCAATCATCTTGAAACTCTCTGGAATATGAACAATCATTCCATTGCACGCGGCTCGGACTTGTTTCGACTGACACAAGCCATCCAGGCAATGAAAAATTTGGGATGGGAAAACTACACAGTTAGTGAAGAAGAATGGGTCCAGCAGGATAATGCAGGGATTGAAGCCAACGGTTTTATTGTGGAGAAAGCCGCTTTGCATGAAGCTTTTGACTGCCATGGACGACTGACGGAATCACTTGAGATCCATGTCATAGGTAAGGCAAGCATTTTTGAGCAACAACTTAACGAGCATAAATTCCCAAATAAGAAGAGTGCGAAATCGGGAAACTTGACGTTAGTGACAATTTATCCACCTCAGGTTAGAAGTTGTGAATAATGCCACTTAACAGCAACGTCCCATAGCGACATTATCTATGTTAATAAAAGGTGTCTACACAATGACCTTTTCGTGTGTGCTGGTTCCATGTTATTGCGATAATTTTTTGCATAAATTTCTCAAAATCTGCGCTTCAATCGATTTATCTTACTAAACGCGGTTTGGACTGCCCCTAGGATCGTGGACACTTCTGGCCTATATTTTGAGCATAGGAGGATCCCATGGGAACACAGCGTTTCACCCCTGAGTTTAAAGAAGAAGCCGTCCGCCAAATTGTTGAACGCGGCTACTCTGTTACCGACGTTTCCGCCCGCCTGGGCGTATCCCCCCACAGCCTGTATAAATGGGTTAAAGCCATCAAGCCGGATAAAACCGAACAGCATGCCTCCGATTTACTGGAAGCCAAAAGCGAGATTCTCAAGCTGCGGGCGCAGTTACGTCGCACTGAAGAAGAGCGTGATATCTTAAAAAAAGCCGCGCGGTACTTTGCAAAGGACCCCGATTAAAGTATCGCTTCATCAACGATCATCGACATGAGTATCGCGTAAAAACGATGTGCCGGGTATTGGGTGTAGCACGGGCAGGATTTTACGAGTGGCTAGTCCTATAGATCCAAGAACACCAATGACCACAAGGTTAGTGAGTTTAACATCAACACCTCCAAGTATAATAATTATAAAGCCGGTAAGGATATCCCCCTTCC
>NZ_JAFMOS010000386.1 GCF_019049755.1 Rahnella perminowiae | reverse complement strand
ACTAATGTAATAAGTTTTGAAAGTAAAAATAAACTTATATTAAAGCGATGACTTCGGCATTGAAGAAAAACAACCAATAATAAATCGATACTTCATTGTGCTTAACCCAAATAGCGCGCCGACAACCCATTCAGAATTTAAAACCTTAAAGTTTGGAGTAATTATTATGAGCACCAACGATCTGTTATTGAGCCCGTTCACCCTGCCCAATGGTACTGAGTTGAAAAACCGTATTCTGATGGCTCCCATGACCACCTGCACAGGTTTTTATGACGGCACCGTTACCAGCGAACTGGTTGAATACTACCGGGCCCGCGCCGGCAGTATTGGCACTGTGATTGTCGAATGCTGTTTTATCGATGATAAGGGCCTGGCATTCCCCGGTGCTATTGGTATAGACAATGACAGCAAGATTGACGGCCTGGCAAAAATTGCCGCAGCGGTGAAATCTCAGGGCTCGAAAGCGCTTTTGCAGATCTATCATGGTGGACGCATGAGCGAGCCCAAACTGATTGGTGGTCAGCAACCGGTCGCGCCAAGTGCGCTGGCGGCACCGCGTGACGGCGCTGCCACGCCGGTGGCACTGACGGCAGATGAAGTAGACGAGATGATCACTAAATTCGGTGAAGGTGTGCGTCGTGCGATAGAAGCCGGTTTTGATGGTGTGGAAATTCACGGGGCGAACACTTACCTGATCCAGCAATTCTTCTCGCCGAACTCCAACCAGCGTGACGACAAATGGGGTGGCAGCCGCGAAAACCGCGCCCGCTTCCCGCTGGCGGTGCTGGATATCACTCATGCGATGGCGAAGAAATACGCCAGTTCTTCATTTATCATCGGCTACCGTTTCTCACCAGAAGAGCTGGAAGAACCAGGGATCCGTTTTGCTGACACCCTGTATCTGCTGGAACAGCTGGCCGCGCGTGGGCTGGATTACCTGCATTTCTCACTCGGTTACTCGCTACGTCCTTCTATTGTGGATACCACTGATGCGACGCCATTGATCGATAAATATATCGCGATGCGATCAGACCGGCTTGCACAAATTCCGGTGATGGGTGTCGGCGGGATCGTCAACAAATCCGACGCTGATCTGGCGCTGGCACATGGCTATGACATGATCGCTATCGGTAAAGCGTGCATTGCGTATCCGGACTGGACCGACCGTATTACCGCCGATCAGAAAATGGACTTGTTCATCGACAGCACACAACGCGAAGCACTCACCATTCCGGAACCGTTATGGCGTTTCTCTCTGGTAGACGCGATGATCCGCGACATGAGCATGTCCTCTAAGAAATTCAAAGCCGGTGTGTTCCGTGAAAAGGTACAGGATCCGGCTCATGAACTGGCGGTCAGTGTCAGTCTGGAAACTGATCGTATTGCTGATATCTTGCTGGAAGCAGGCACCGACCCGGATGTGGAATTTACCACCAGCTTTGAAATCATCCGTACCCGTATTCTCGATGCCAACAGCCCGCATGTGGATGCCGTCACGGGGGCGACCGAGCAGAGCGAAGCGGTGAAAAAAGCGGTTTCCAAAGCGATCGCTAAATCCTGCAAAGCACAGCTGCTGGAAGAGGGCGGCGATGTGTCGGGGCCGCAAACTTATGATGTCGTGGTAGTCGGCAGCGGCGGTGCCGGTCTGGCCGCAGCGATCCAGGCGTGTGACGAAGGCGCGAAAGTGCTGATCGTTGAGAAAATGTCGACCATTGGCGGCAACACCATCAAAGCCTCGGTGGGCATGAACGCCGCCGAAACCCGCTATCAGCGTCTGAAAGGCATCGAAGACAGCAAAGAGCTGTTCTATCAGGAAACCCTGAAAGGCGGCCAGTTCAAAAACAATACCGTGCTGCTGAAAGAGTTCATCGAACATGCACCGCTGGCGGTGGAATGGCTGGCCGATCACCACATTGAGCTGAGCGATATCACGATTACCGGTGGTATGAGCATCGACCGTACGCACCGTCCGGCGGACCGCAGTGCCGTGGGTGGCTTCCTGATCAGCGGGCTGGTGAAAAATCTGAATAAACGCAATATCGACGTGATGCTTGATACCTCTGTTACCGAAATACAGTACAGCAACGGCACGGTGCAAGGTGTTGAATTGCTCAATGATGACAACGAAGCGCTGACGATTCATGCCAAAAGCGTGATCGTCGCGACCGGTGGTTTTAGTGCTAACCGCGAAATGGTGGTGAAATATCGTCCTGAGCTGGACGGTTTCGTGACCACCAATCATAAAGGGGCGACCGGCAGCGGTATTGCCATCCTGCAAAATATTGGCGCAGGAACGGTTGATATGGGCGAAATTCAGATCCACCCGACAGTGGAACAAACCACTTCTTATCTGATTTCAGAAGCCATTCGTGGTGGCGGTGCGATTCTGGTCAGCCAGGCGGGCAAACGCTTCTTTAATGAGATGGAAACCCGCGACAAAGTCTCAGCCAATATTATCGCCTTGCCGGAAAAATACGCGTACGTGGTGTTTGATGAGCAAATTCGTATGAATAACAAAGCGGCAGATGAATACATCGCGAAGGGTTTTGTTATCAGCGCCGGGTCACCACGCCAGCTGGCGGCGAAACTGGAAATGAACTCCGATGCCTTCCTGGCAACGCTGGAAAGCTACAACGTCGCCGTAGATAAACAGGACGACGCAGAGTTTGGCCGTAAAACCGCGCTGCGCCACCCGATCAATCAGGGGCCGTTCTACGCTATCCGTATCGCACCGGGGGTCCATCACACTATGGGGGGCGTGACCATCAACACTGACACTTGCGTGCTTGATGCGCAACAACAGCCGATCGGTGGTGCATTTGCGGCGGGCGAAGTGGTCGGCGGTATACACGGTGGCAACCGTATCGGCGGTAATGCCGTTGCAGATATCATTATCTTCGGTATTCTTGCAGGGCAAAATGCCGCGAAATTCGCAATGCGGTAACCGATTATCACCCAGGGATTTTCAATGACGCCAGACGATCGTATCTATGCTTATTCCGCTGTTTTGATGGGTTCGCCCGTTCTTCTCAAGCTGTTTGAACATGACGAAACTCTGGCGTCTGGCGTTTTCCGGCTGATTAAACAGCAGGAAAACATCTTCACGGTGAACCGTCCGCACTCCGATATTATGGCGATTAACCATGCCGCAGGACGTGACCCTGTCATGGTCAGCGCGCCTGTTTTTGAATTAATCCGTCGCGCTAAAGCCATCAGTTGCCTGCCGGACAGCAGTTTCAATTTCACCATCGGCCCGCTGGTTAAACGCTGGAAAATCGGTTTCAGCGGTCACAGTATCCCGGCCGCGCATGATTTACAGACCCTGCTGTCGCTGACCGATCCTGAAGACGTGATCCTTGATGAACAGACCCGTTCGGTCTTCCTGCAAAAAACCGGCATGGAGATCGACCTCGGCGCAATTGCTAAAGGTTATATCGCGGATGTCGTGCGGGATTACCTGCGGGAACAACAGGTTGATAATGCCTTAATCAATCTGGGGGGGAATGTGCAAACCTTGGGTGACGGTACGGAAGGCGCCTGGGCGATTGGGCTGAAAAAACCTTTTTCCGATCCGGATGCCCTGATTGGCGTGATCAATGTCATCGGTAAATCGGTGGTGACATCCGGTGTTTATGAGCGTTATTTCGAACTGGACGGCCACTGTTATCACCATATTCTTGATCCCAAAACCGGGTATCCGCTGGATAACGAACTGCTCAGCGTCACCATTATTTCTGAGGACTCAATCGACGGGGATATCTGGACGACATTGCTGTACGGAATGGGGGTGGAGAAAAGCCTGGCTTCTCTGACAAAAATCCCACACATCGAGGCGATTTTTGTGACCCGTGACGGTCAGATTATTTTGCCATCGCAGCGGCAGTTTACCTTCACGCCGCTGGATGACAGTTACCGTATCATTGCTTACTGACCGCTGGTTATTACTGACAGTACTGTTTCAGCAACGAATAATGATCGGCCTGCAGACGGTAGCGATATACCGGCCTGCCGGTGACGCCGTAATGAATGCTGGTGAACAAAATGTTCATCTGGGCAAGCCAGATCAGATACTTACGGCAAGACACGCGCGAAATATTCACTGACGTTGCCAGTTCATCCGTAGAGAATTCCATCGTCGGATGGGCGTCAATCCACTGGCATAACGTCCGTAATGTTTGCAGCGTTAAGCCTTTCGGCAGCTTTTTGGTGTCCGCCGCTGCAGGATTGCTGCCATGGATGAGCCGGTCAACGTCTGACTGTTCGTAATACTGCTGATTATCCATCAGCGTTTTCTTTTGCTGCCAGCCGGTCAGTGCTTCCTCAAAACGGGAAAACTGAAACGGCTTAATCAGATAATCGACCACGCCATAATTAAGCGATTTTTTGATGGTTTCTGCATCCGCAGCGGAAGAAATGACAATCACATCGACAGGCCGGCGGGCGTTACGCAGTTCAGGCAGTAAATCCAGCCCGTTATCCTGCTGCATATAGACGTCGAGCAAAATCAGGTCGATAGGCAGTGCTGAATTAAGCACCAGATCTTTCGCCTGTTGCAGGGTCGACGCAGTGCCGCAGCATGTGAAACCGTCAATCTGGCCGACATAACACCGGTTCAGCTCTGCCACCATGGCATCATCATCAACTATCAGTACATTGATCAAGTACTTGTCCTCTTGCCATCCCAGGGAAGTTGTACAAAAAATTGGGTATAAACATCGGGTTCCGATTCTACAGTCACCGTTCCGCCAAGGCTTTCCACTTGCTGTTTAGCGAGAAAAAGCCCCATGCCCCGCTGTTCGCCTTTCGACGACACACCCTTTTCGAATATTGCGTCAATATTTTCCGGCTGAATGCCCGGCCCGTCATCGCTGACGATGCAGGCCAGCGAGCCATTCTGATAGTGCAGCAAGACGCTGACTTCACCATCAGACTGATCGCCAAGCGCATCCAGCGCATTTTCAATCAGATTCCCCAGCACGGTAATCAGTGCCGCCACCTGATCTTCGTTATTATTGTCCGGCAGTAAACTGTCATCGCTGAGCGTTAACAAATGCCGTGTGTCCGATGCGCGGTTAATCTTGCTGAGCAGGAAACCGGCAATCACCGGAGACTTGATTTTCAGCAGCAGCGAACCGATTTCCGCCTGATAGTTATTGGCGGTTTTGAGAATGTAATCTTCAAGCTGAGCATAGCTTTTCATATGCAGTAATCCGAGGATCACATGCAACTTGTTCATGAATTCATGCGAACGCTCACGCAACGAATCTGCATAGTTTACCATGCCGCTCAGACGCTGCATCAACTGGCTGACTTCTGTTTTATCCCTGAACGTACAGATCGCGCCAATAATCACGCCGTTGTTGCGTACCGGTACGGTATTGCTCAGCAGCAGACGTCCCTTGAAATTGATTTCTTCGTCACGGCGCGGCACGCCGGTATTGAGAACACCGCGCAGGTTGGCGATAAGGGGCAGGGAATCCGCATCCGGTTCCACGTCGATGGCGGTTTCGCGGAAAGTTTGCCGGGCCGTCTGGTTAATCAGCGTGACATGCGCCTGATCGTCGACGGCGATCACGCCTTCTTTGATCGACTGCAACATCGCCTGACGCTGTTCAAACAATGTCGAAATTTCATAAGGTTCAAGCCCGAACAAAATGCGTTTAAGCAATTTCACCAGACAGTAAGTGCCCAGTGCACCCACTATCAGGCCAAAAAGTACTGTCCACAGAATACTCCAGCGGCTTTTATTGATTTGCTCCGTGACTTTGACCAGTGAAATTCCAATGGCGACTACGCCGATTTGCTTATGGTGATCATCATAAACCGGCGTGAATACGCGCAATGCTTTGTCCAGCGTACCTTTGTTAATTGAGACATTTTCGTTGCCGAGCAGCGCCGGATTGATGTCATCGCCGATAAAATGATGACTGATCACATCCGCATTCGGATGCGAGTAACGGATGCCGTCCATGTCAGTGACCACGATAAACAGCAGGTCATTGCGTTTTTGCACCGCACTGGCGATAGGCTGAATAATATTACTGTCAGGGGGCAGCAGCAGGGCGCGTTTTGTTTCGGGCAAATCAGCCATGGTTCTGGCGACGGCCAGAGCTTTATCTTTCACGCCATCACGGGTGGTGTCGCTCACCTGAACAAAATAAAGCATATGGACAACCAGCAACACGGACGCAATCACGGCGCTTATCATCAGGCTGACTGACGTGCTGAGTTTCATGGGGTGCTTGCGCACGGAATGGCGTTGCTGCGAGTCGCTCATGGGAGCCCCGGAGAGAGTAGAGCCAAATGCTCATTGTTGATTTTGATAGTTCGCGTTGTTCATCCGGCAATATGGCATTGAACACTGCATGAACCCACCCTGTTCACGCATAATGATATGTTTATTTGACTGATATTTCCGCTATTTATTACTTTCGAAAGTGAGATTAGCGCAGCGGACATCTGAATAAAAAAGGCCTGAATCTCTTCAGGCCTCATGTTCATTATCCGGCTTTCTTCTTACTGGAAATAAATATCGCCGTTTTCGGCTTTGAGGATCTTCCCGTCGGTGTCGGTGATCAACGCATAACTTCCGCCGATGTAAGTCCAGTGGCTGCCCGCATCCGGAGCAGGCAGGTGACGTTCCTGCCAGCCGACGATTTCATACGGTTTGGTGCGGTAGAGTGCAGGGACCTGATCGCCGATAGAATACAATTTGGAATCATCGTAGAACGATTTGATCTCATGGGAGTTTGACGCTGCAAATGCCGGATTAGCCAGGGGTAACAACGATGAAACAACCAGGGCTGATAACATAACAATTTTAGAATGACGCATAGATTATCCCGTTAAAACCATCAACTTAATGCCAGCCTCGATGATCTGCCGCCAGTCCGTTTTATGAGCGGTAAAGCCGAAGCCTGTGCTTTTTCTGTAGGACAGGATAATAACGAGAAAGTGAGCGCAGGCTGGGGAATTTTTTTGTGTCGAAATGCAAATCAGGTTGAGTATTTACT
>NZ_JAFMOS010000387.1 GCF_019049755.1 Rahnella perminowiae | reverse complement strand
GCAAGAAAGCATAAAACATTTGTTAATAATTCAGCAGGCTGGGAATGCTCCTAAATTACCCGTTAAAGTCATATGGGAATTTTCGTATTTTGATTATAAGAACCGGTGAGACAAATTATCGGAAGGTTTAACGCGATTCAGCAACGAAGAAAGAGTCGGGCAGTCATTATGAATGCCCGCCTGCTGATTATTTTCGGCTCAGACGGCCCCGGCGGAACAAATTACGCCGGATACGGGTTAGCCCTGCTTTCGGCTTTTTAGGTTCATCCAGACAAGCCAGAACCAGTTCAAGCACGCGTTCAGCCACATCGCGATGACGCTGAGCCACGGCCAGAACCGGGCATTCAAGGAAATCGAGCAGTTCGTTATCACCAAATGTGGCGATAACCAGATCGACCGGCAAACGTCCTTCCGTCTTTAACGTAACGTCCATCACGCCCTGCAGCAGCTGGAATGATGTCGTGAATAACGCCTGTGGCATCGGGTTCGTTTTCAACCATTCGGCAAACACAATCGCCGCGGATTCACGATCATACGCATTCGCATAAAGATATTTTGGCTGACGTGGATCTTCAGCCCATGCCTGACGGAACCCCTGCTCACGCAGAAAACTCACGGAAAGCTCAGGCAGCGCACCAAGATACAATACCGATTCAGCAGGGAAAGAGCGCAGTTCCTGCGCCAGCATCAGTGCATCGTCCTGATCGGCTCCCACCACACTAATGAAATGTTCAGGATCAAGAGCGCGATCAAGTGCAATGATCGGGAAATCGTTGTTGGCCCAGCGCTGATAGAAAGGATGTTCCGGCGGTAACGACGTGGAAATGATGATTGCATCGACCTGACGTTGCAGCAAATGCTCGATGCAGCGCATCTCATTGTCAGGCTGATCTTCAGAACAGGCGATCAGCAGCTGATAACCCCGCTGACGGGCCTGACGTTCCAGGAAGTTCGCGATTTTAGTGTAGCTGGTATTTTCCAGATCCGGGATCACCAGGCCAATAGAACGGGTGCGACCGGCGCGTAGGCCCGCTGCCACCGCATTCGGGTGATAGTTATGTTCCTTCACGACAGCCATCACTTTTTCGACTGTCTTATCGCTGACACGATACTGTTTCGCTTTGCCATTAATGACATAACTGGCCGTTGTACGCGAAACGCCCGCTAACCTCGCGATCTCATCCAGCTTCACTGAGAAAACCCCTTAATAAAGATAATGCTTTATCTAACCGCAGAAGCCCCTGCCGGGCAAGGTGTTTTACCGAATCGCTTCACCAGATTCGCAAAAATAAAGCCCGGCTCAGCAGCCGGGCTTGTATATATCAGATAAGTTTCACATCTTGCTGATTATTTACACTTTAGCGCATGATCTTGTCGCCACGGGAAACGCCAACTACACCGGAGCGTGCAACTTCGACGATTTCAGCCACATCACGAATACAGGCCAAAAACGCGTCAAGCTTGTCGCTGGTACCCGCCAGCTGAACGGTGTAAAGCGTTGGCGTGACATCGACGATCTGCCCGCGGAAAATCTCGGTTGAACGCTTCACTTCTTCGCGGCCATAACCCGAAGCCTGCACCTTCACCAGCATGATTTCACGCTCAACGTGAGCGCCCTGCACCAGCTCGGTCACTCGTAAGACGTCCACAAGCTTATGGAGCTGCTTTTCTATCTGCTCGAGTACTTTGGCATCACCCACGGTCTGAATGGTCATACGTGACAGCGTGGGATCATCCGTCGGTGCAACGGTCAGGCTTTCAATGTTGTAGCCACGCTGAGAGAACAGGCCAACAACGCGGGACAATGCCCCCGATTCATTTTCCAGTAATACTGATAAAATCCGGCGCATGATCAGGTCCTCTCCGTTTTGCTTAACCACATTTCGTCCATCGCACCGCCACGGATGTGCATCGGGTAAACGTGTTCTGTTTCATCCACGCTGATATCAACAAATACCAGACGGTTTTTCTGTTCCAGCGCAAGCGCCAGCTTGCTTTCCAGCTCATCAGGCGTGCGGATAGCAATACCCACATGCCCGTAAGCTTCCGCCAGTTTCACGAAATCAGGCAGCGATTGCATGTAAGACTGGGAATGGCGACCGGAGTAAATCATGTCCTGCCACTGCTTCACCATGCCAAGATAACCATTGTTCAGGTTCACAACGATCACCGGCAAATCATATTGCAGCGCGGTTGACAGCTCCTGAATGTTCATCTGAATACTGCCGTCACCGGTAACACAAATTACCGTTTCATCCGGCAGGCCGAGTTTCACACCCAGTGCAGCGGGCAGTCCGAAGCCCATCGTGCCGAGCCCCCCCGAGTTGATCCAGCGACGCGGTTTGTCGAACTTATAATACAACGCGGCAAACATCTGGTGCTGCCCGACGTCCGACGTCACATACGCATCACCCTGAGTCAGGCGATGCAGCGTTTCGATAACGGCCTGTGGCTTGATGGTACCGGTATTTTTGTCGTAACTCAGGCACTCACGCCCGCGCCAGTTCTCAATATTTTGCCACCAGTCGCGCAGGGCATCGAATTCCTGTTTTTCATCGCTTTGTGCCAGTAATTCCAGCATCTGAACCAGCGTCTGTTTCGCATCGCCCACGATCGGAATATCAGCATTCACGGTTTTGGAAATGGACGTCGGGTCGATATCAATGTGCATAACCGTCGCATTCGGGCAGTACTTCGCCAGATTGTTGGTGGTGCGGTCATCGAAACGCACCCCCACCCCGAAGATCAGATCGGCGTTATGCATCGCCATATTGGCTTCGTAAGTACCGTGCATGCCGAGCATACCGAGGCTCTGGCGATGAGTGCCAGGAAATGCGCCCAGCCCCATCAGGGAACTGGTGACAGGCAGATTCAGTTTCTCCGCCAGTTGCAGCAGTTCAGCGTCACATTCAGAATTAACCGCACCGCCGCCCACGTACAGCACCGGTTTCTTCGCCGCCAGTAATGTCTGCACCGCGCGTTTGATTTGCCCGCGATGGCCTTGCACCGTCGGGTTATAAGAGCGCATCGCAACCTGTTCGGGATAGGCGTAAGGCAGTTTAATCTGCGGATTCACTACGTCTTTTGGCAGGTCGACAACCACCGGGCCAGGACGGCCGGTAGAGGCAAGATAAAACGCTTTTTTCAGTACAGTCGGAATATCTTCCGCACGTTTTACCAGAAAGCTGTGTTTTACCACCGGGCGGGAAATCCCCACCATGTCGCATTCCTGAAATGCGTCATAACCGATCAGCGAACTGTGTACCTGGCCGGACAGCACCACTAACGGAATGGAATCCATATAAGCCGTGGCAATACCGGTGATAGCATTGGTTGCGCCGGGGCCAGAAGTTACCAGCACGACGCCCACGTCACCCGTAGCACGCGCATAACCATCCGCCATATGAACCGCACCCTGTTCATGTCTCACCAGCACATGATCTATCCCACCGACCGTATGCAGGGCATCATAGATATCCAACACCGCACCGCCGGGATAACCGAATACGTGCTTTACGCCCTGGTCGATTAATGACCGGACGACCATCTCGGCTCCTGACAACATCTCCATGGTTTTGCCTCCAGGCTTTTTGCTTCTTCTATAGGATGACTTTTGCTTCAGCTAGCTGTTCTATCAGCAGCGATTTCAACATAAATCGCTGAATTTTAGGACTTTCTATCGGGCTTACTACACCCTGCTGTTCTTATTAGCGTTCAAGAATCTAACTCAGTACCTTAGCGTCAGAACCCGAGTCAGGCAAACGCCAAAAATTCTGTGCAGACAGAATTTTATCGCCTCACACTGCCTTCATTCTTTCGTTCGGGACAAAACACTGCCTGCGCGCATTAACCAGTCAGAAATATAAGGGAGGCTGGAAAAATTACAGTATTAAATTATGTCTGTAAGGGAGGTAAAACGAAGGGAAAAACCGGCGAAGTGACAGGCACCGGTGATTCAGAAAAGAAAATGATGAAGCGGGTGGTGAAGCATTACTCATGATAAAGCTGATCGATTTCCTTCTGATAACGGCTGAAAATGATTTTGCGGCGCAGTTTAAGGGTTGGCGTCAGTTCCCCGGCCTCCATCGTGAAAGGTTTGGTCAGCAATACAAACTTTTTCACCTGCTCAAAACCGGCCAGATCATGCTGTATCTCACGTAACTGATGAGCAAACAGCGAGAGGATTTGCGCATTTTTCACCAGCCCGGCGCGATTGAAGTAATCGATATGGTGCGCCTGGGCATAGACATTCAGCACATCAAAATCAGGCACGATCAGCGCGGAAACAAAGTGCCGTTCATCGGCGATAACGGCTGCCTGCTCAATATAACGATCCTGAACCAGCGTGCCTTCGATACGCTGTGGAGCAATGTATTTACCCCCGGACGTTTTCATCAGATCTTTCAGCCGCTCAGTAATGAATACGTTACCTTGTGCATCCATTTTCCCGGCATCACCGGTTTTGAACCAGCCGTCAGCGGTGAAGCTGGCCGCCGTCTCTTCCGGCTTATTGAAATAACCACGCAGTAATGTCGGGCCGCGAACCTGAATTTCATTCTCCTCGCCGATCCGTACTTCAATCTCAGGCAACGCCGTACCGACAGAACCAAAGCGGAAGTCATTTTCCTCCCAGCAGGTCACCGTCGCGCAGGTTTCCGTCAGGCCGTAGCCATATTTGATGTTCAGGCCGAGTGATTCGAAAAAAAGAATGACGTTGTCATCCAGACTCGCACCGGCGGCAGGCAGAAAGCGCAGATTACCTCCCAGCAAATCACGCAACTTTTTCAGCACCAGCTTATCGGCGAGAAAATGTGCGGGCGTCAGCCAAAACGGATGACGCCCGCCACGACGTTCGATCAGAAACTTCTCTTTACCCTGTGCGACGGCCCAGTGGAAAAGCCGCTTTTTGAGGGGTCCCGCGCGGGCGACTTTGTCGTGGATCGCGCTGAACACTTTCTCATAGAAACGCGGAACCGCACACATCACCGTCGGTTTAATGGCCTGCAAGGCCTCACGCACCAGATCGGTTTCGCGCAGGAAGACATTTTGCGCACCGCTATGCATCACGAAGAAACTCCACGCGCGTTCAAAAACATGCGCAAGCGGCAGGAAGCAGAGGGAAACATCATGTTCAGTAATACTCAGACGCTTTTCATGCTGCATCAGTTGCGTCGCCATGCTGCGATAATCCAGCATCACACCTTTTGCTTCTCCGGTGGTACCGGAGGTATAGATAAGCGTGAACAGATCATCGAGGTTACGGGCATTGATCCGCACTTCACGCTCAGCAGCTAAAGCCGCATCCTGCGGAACGACGCCAGAAACATGCCGGGCAATCGGTACGCCACGTAACTCGACCTCATTGTCCAGCACCAGAATATGTTTCAGTTGCGGACAGAGATCACGTACGGCCACCGCTGCGTCATATTGCTTCTGGCCGATGACAAACAAAATACGGATATCCGCATCATTGAGGACATACGCAGACTGCGCGGGGGTATTAGTTGCATAAACCGGCACGGTGATCGCACGCAATTGCAAGATCGCCAGGTCTGCCGTCGCCCAGGCTATCGAATTATTCCCACAAATGGCGATGCGTTCCTGAACGCCAACGTGTTCCTGCAATAACACATCGGATAAGGCATCCACCTTTCCGCCAAGCTCACGCCAGGTCAGGGCGGATGTCACCGCCGGGGACCACTCGCGAAATGCAGTCTGTTCAGCACGGGCACTGACTTGCTGACGGAAACGGGTTATCTGATGGTAATCATTTAAGGTTGGATTCATTGAGCGTTTATACCGGCGTCAGGCGTAGTCAGTAAAAGGGAGGGAGCTCACTGCGTTGCTCTGTTACAAAAATTTAACGCAGTCTACCGGCAAATATTGCACGGTGAAATGAAATTGTAGGAGCAGCAGCAGGGTTTTGGGAAGATGTCCCGGAAATCCGATGACGAAAAAAAACCTGCAGGGCATTAACGAGGAAAAAACCTGCAGGATAAAAAACCATGTAAAGAAGAGCAGGCAGCCACTTTCGCTGCAATCACGGCCGCAAAAAACATCGTAAAGACTATCTGATTACAGAGAAACAACACACTGGCTCAATAATGTTTTCATCCACATATTGCCTTTGTCTTTGCTGGAGGATTCATGCCAGGAAAGATAACATGTGAGTGTATTTTTCATCCACGGTAGCGGAATGACTGACAAATTAAGTATTCCGGCATTTGCCTGTGCCAGCCAGCGCGGCACCAGTGCAACCATGTCGGTTTTGGAGACAATTTCCATGACACTAAATAAATCAGTTCCCTGATAGGAAATCAACGAAACTAACTCAGAGTCGTCGTAATAAGGAGAGCTGAACGAGTAGAACCGGTCCATCATCATGACAGCATGTTTTTCTTTCAGATATTTTTCATCTGACATATGCGGACTGATACGGGGATGATTTTGCGCTGCAACCAGGACCAGCTCATCATTGAATAAAGCTTGATTGCAAAAATCAGCACGTTCAAACTTACGATAACTGATCACAAATTCTATATTCTGATAACGCAACTGATGTTCAATATCATCGTTCACAATGGTCTGTAGTTTAACACTGACACCCGGTGATAATTCTTCTGCAGCATTCAACACCTGGCTGGTGAAGCGTTTATCGAGCGGGCTGCAAATAGCGACATTAAACTGGCGCGTACTGAGGAAAGGGTCAAAACCTGCCCCCGGTAATTCATTCATCACGAGCTGCAAGGCCTGTCTGACAGGGCCAAAAAGCTGACGCGCGCGCATTGTTGGTTGGATCCCACGCCCGAAACGCACAAATAAGTCATCGTTAAACATTACTTTTAAACGGGCAACGGCATTACTGACCGCCGGCTGGGACATCCCCAACATATTGGCCGCACGTGTAATATTTTGTAATTGCATCACGGCATCAAAAACTGTTAACAAATTTAAATCAACATTTCGAAGGTGCGTTTCTGCCTCAGCAGGTTTAGGGTGAATTTCTGTATCGGCGTCAGACATGATATCCCTCATAATTGACATTCGAATCCAAATAAAAATGATTATCTTCAATAATCTATTTTATAAAGCGCGGCATTGAGATGACATTGGGGAACATAAATATCGGCAGAGAAAAC
>NZ_JAFMOS010000622.1 GCF_019049755.1 Rahnella perminowiae | reverse complement strand
GGGGGCTTTTTGCCATAAATGGTCAGGTAGTGAACAACCCAGCGCAGGAGCGGTAACGGGGATGAGGGGGACAAACGGTAACAAACCATCCTTCGCGTGCGGAAGATTCCTCTGATATTGTTGATAAATTAGGAAATCCATAATCATTGTTACAATTTCGACTAGAATATATACCATTAAACGCTGTCTGTTTTAGCTGACTTTTCTAACAATACAAGCTTCAGGCATTCACGCCTTTGGGAGATTTAAATGCAAGAAAATCACAAGATTCTGGTGGTCGATGACGATATGCGTCTGCGCGCACTTCTTGAGCGTTATCTGACTGAACAGGGCTTCCAGGTGCGTAGCGTTGCCAATGCTGAACAAATGGACCGTTTACTGACCCGTGAATCATTCCACCTGATGGTTCTGGATCTGATGCTGCCCGGTGAAGATGGTTTGTCGATCTGCCGTCGCCTGCGTAGCCAGAGCAACCCGATGCCGATCATTATGGTTACGGCAAAAGGTGAAGAAGTAGACCGTATCGTGGGGCTGGAAATTGGTGCCGACGACTATATTCCTAAGCCATTTAACCCGCGTGAATTGCTGGCCCGTATCCGTGCTGTCCTGCGCCGTCAGGCCAATGAACTGCCAGGCGCACCTTCTCAGGAAGAAGCGGTCATCTCATTTGGTAAATTCAAACTGAACCTCGGTACCCGCGAAATGTTCCGCGAAGATGAACCTATGCCGCTGACCAGTGGCGAGTTTGCCGTGTTGAAAGCGCTGGTAAGCCATCCGCGTGAGCCGCTGTCCCGTGACAAGCTGATGAATCTGGCGCGTGGCCGTGAATACAGTGCGATGGAACGTTCTATCGATGTGCAGATTTCCCGTCTGCGCCGCATGGTAGAAGAAGATCCGGCGCATCCGCGCTATATCCAGACAGTCTGGGGCCTGGGCTATGTATTTGTACCGGACGGCAGTAAGGCATGAAGCGAATACGCTTTTCACCGCGTAGCTCGTTTGCCCGAACCCTGTTATTAATCGTCACCTTGCTGTTCGTCAGCCTGGTGACGACCTATCTGGTGGTGCTGAATTTCGCCATTCTGCCCAGCCTTCAACAGTTCAATAAGGTACTGGCATACGAAGTGCGTATGCTGATGACCGACCGGTTGCAGCTGGAGGATGGGACGTTGCTGGCTGTGCCACCGGCATTTCGTCGCGAAATCTACCGCGAACTGGGCATTTCTCTTTATACCAACTCTGCGGCAGAGGAGAGTGGTTTGCGCTGGGCGCAGCATTACGAATTCCTCAGTCAGCAGATGGCACAGCAGCTCGGTGGCCCTACCGACGTGCGCGTCGAGGTCAATAAAAATACCCCGGTGGTGTGGTTGAAAACCTGGTTGTCGCCTGACATCTGGGTGCGTGTCCCGCTAACCGAAATCCATCAGGGCGATTTCTCTCCGTTATTCCGCTATACGCTGGCGATTATGTTGTTGGCGATTGGTGGTGCCTGGCTGTTTATCCGTATTCAGAACCGACCCCTGGTCGAGCTGGAACATGCGGCGTTGCAGGTCGGTAAAGGTATTATTCCGCCACCACTGCGTGAATACGGTGCGTCTGAGGTGCGTTCTGTTACGCGAGCCTTCAATCAGATGGCAGCCGGTGTCAAATTGCTGGCTGATGACCGTACTTTACTGATGGCAGGTGTCAGCCACGATTTGCGTACCCCGCTGACGCGTATTCGTCTGGCGACAGAAATGATGGGTGATGATGATAGCTATCTTGCTGAGTCGATCAATAAAGACATAGAAGAGTGCAATGCCATCATCGAGCAGTTCATCGATTATTTGCGCACCGGCCAGGAGATGCCGACAGAAATCACCGATCTCAACAGTATTTTGGGTGAAGTGATCGCGACGGAAAGCGGGTATGAGCGTGAAATAGATTCTGATCTGGCCGACGGTGAATTGCTGGTTAATGTGCATCCGCTGTCGATCAAACGTGCGGTGGTCAATATGGTGGTCAACGCCGCCCGATACGGCGACGGCTGGATTAAAGTCAGCAGTGGCCGCGAACTGCAGCGGGCCTGGTTCCAGGTGGAGGACGATGGTCCGGGTATTGAACCTGACCAGCTTAAGCATTTGTTCCAGCCCTTCGTGCGTGGTGAAAGTGCGCGAACCACCAGCGGAACCGGACTCGGTCTGGCGATTGTTCAGCGCATTATTGATGCCCATTCGGGCACGCTGGATATCGGGAAAAGTGACCGGGGAGGATTGCGGATTCGCGCATATTTGCCGTTGCCGGTGGAGATGCTGAAAGCGGTGGCGGTTCAGCAGAAACCGGTTTGATTAAGGGGGGCCTTAATAGTCCCTTTTATTCAGACAGGTGAAAGTTTCGGTTTCTTAATTCGGGATTGCAGCCTCAAGTCTGCAACCTGTCATTCAGCACGTTTCTGAACCGCCCGCACGATCTTAAATTCAAAGGCAGTTGTGCTCCTCCCCCTGCGATGGGGGAGGCAGGGAGGGCGTTTTACGGTTGTCGCTGCAGCACCGGAAGCAAAGTCAGCGGGCGAAGCGCGCAGTGAAAAGCCAGTGCTGGCAATCCACCCCTCAACTCTTCCTGCTCATCACATAATATTCTGCCGCTTCTTCCCGCCATCTCGGCGTCTCCGCTGTATCCCACGGATTAACTAACACCACGCCCGTATGGGCAAACACTTCCGTGTGATCCGTGGCCAGCCTCGCCTGATGGTGCAGGCAAATCGCCGCAAGCTGCATATCACGCTCCGACATCACGATATTGGCCGCCTTTGTTAGTGTCAGCACCTCCGGGTAATACAGTGCGCTGGCAGCATCAAATGACAGCAGACGCCCGGCGAAATCCTGGTTTAACATCTCCAGTAAGGCATCGGAAAGTGCGGCCTTCGGCTGGTTCTCCGGCAGATTATCCGCCCAGGTGAAAAGCGCCGCGACGTTCAGGCTGGTCAGGTACAGTTGTGTTGCGTCCTGCGCATCCAGCCATTGCAGCACGTTCTTTTGCGGTCCGGGGCTAATCATCTCAAGGATGACGGCGGTATTGAGGATAATCATTTCGGTGGTCGTTCCAGGTGTTCCACGCTCAGGGAAGAGAAACGTTGTCGAAGCTGACTGCCAAGACCAAAACCAGGCACCGCAGTGGTCAGCGCCTGTTTCAGTATTAAACGTGCTTCTTCTTCCATCGAATGGCCTTTTCTGGCTGCAGCGATGCGCAGTAATTCCTTCACTTCATCATCCAGGTTACGAACGGTAATTGTCGCCATAACAGGCTCCTCTGTCAGCAATACTGTTATTCTGAAATGCGGCTGTGCCGGTTGCAATAAAAAAGGCGCGGGAGCCCGCGCCTGTTAAAAGTGTCTGAAACTTAACGTTTCGGCCCTGCACTGACCAGCGCAGCTCCGGCCGGAGTATCGGTGTATTTATCGAAATTATTAATAAACAACTGTGCCAGGTGCTCGGCTTTCTCCTGCCATTGCTCACGACTGGCGTAAGTATTGCGCGGATCCAGAATGTGCGTGTCAACGCCTGGCAGAACCACCGGCACTGCCAGATTAAACAGCGGCAACGTGAAGGTTTCCGCTTCATCAAGGGTATCGTTGAGGATCGCATCGATAATAGCGCGGGTATTTTTCAGCGAAATACGTTTGCCGGTGCCGTTCCAGCCGGTATTAACCAGATAAGCCTGAGCCCCTGCGGCTTCCATACGCTTCACCAGTACTTCAGAGTATTGCGTCGGGTGCAACATCAGAAATGCTGCACCGAAGCAGGCAGAAAAGGTGGGGGTAGGCTCATTCACACCACGCTCGGTACCGGCCAGTTTGGCGGTGAAACCTGACAGAAAGTGGTATTGCGTTTGCGCAGGTGTCAGACGCGAAACCGGCGGTAGTACGCCAAAAGCATCGGCCGTCAGAAAAATCACTTTGCGGGCATGGCCGGCTTTCGATACCGGTTTTACGATATTCTGAATATGATAAATCGGATAAGAGACGCGGGTATTTTCGGTTTTGCTGCTGTCGTTGAAATCGATTTTTCCGTCTTCGCTGACCATCACGTTTTCCAGCAAGGCATCGCGTTTTATCGCACCGAAAATTTCCGGCTCGGCTTCCTGGCTGAGTCTGATGGTTTTGGCATAACAGCCACCTTCAAAGTTAAACACGCCGTCATCGTCCCAGCCGTGTTCATCATCGCCGATAAGCTTACGCTTGGGATCGGTGGATAAGGTGGTTTTACCTGTCCCGGAGAGGCCAAAGAATACCGCTACATCACCTTTTTCGCCCACGTTTGCCGAGCAATGCATTGACGCGATACCCTGCAACGGCAGCAGATAGTTCATGACCGCGAACATGCCTTTCTTCATTTCGCCGCCGTACCACGAGCCGCCGATCAGCTGGATGCGCTCGGTCAGGTTGAAGGCGATGAAGTTTTCAGAATTCAGGCCCTGTGTCTGCCAGTCCGGATTGGTGCATTTGGCGCCGTTCATCACGATGAAATCAGGTTCGAAATTTTCCAGTTCACCTGCTTCCGGGCGGATAAACATGTTCTTGACGAAATGCGCCTGCCAGGCGACTTCCGTGATAAAGCGTACTTTCAGGCGGGAGTCAGCATTAGCACCGCAGAATGCATCGACAATAAACAAACGTTTCCCGGATAACTGTTTGCCGACCAGCGTCTTCAATGAGGTCCAGATTTCCTGCGACAGCGGTTTGTTGTCATTTTTTCCTTTGCCCTGATCAGCCCACCAGAGCGTATCGCGGGTGGTGTCATCACGGACGATGTATTTATCTTTCGGCGAGCGGCCGGTGAAAATGCCGGTATCGACATTCACGGCGCCAAGCTCTGTCACCTGCCCGCGTTCATAACCTTCCAGGCCCGGGGCTGTCTCTTCTGCAAAAAGAGTTTCGTAATCAGGGTTATAGACAATTTCGCTATTCTGGTGGATCCCATACTGGGAGAGTGTTTCGGCGGTGATACCGATAGTGGTTGGCATTTCCCTGCTCCTTGCTGAACTTGGATCCCGTCAATAGGGATAAATCAGTTGTTATTGTAGGTATATATCGCTTTTGTGCCGCGACAGGTCTCAAAGAATAACGGCAGATGTGAATGTTTTTCCAGAATTGTGATGAAAAACCCGAAAGGTGTGCAAGCGAGGTTATGAAAAAGCAATAAAAAAGGGACCTTTCAGTGAAAAGTCCCTCAGGCTGAGCGTATCAACGATCAATGAATGTGATCATCTCCGGAATGGACATCACCGCTGGCTTTCAGCGTCGCCATATCCATCCCATCAAATTCATAGTCTGCGCCACAATAATCGCAGTGCATCTCGATTTTTCCATCAGCTTCCAGCATTTCGTGAATATCTTCATCCGGCAGCGTCAGCAGCGCGGCGGCACAACGTTCGCGGGAGCAGGTGCAACGGAAACACACATCCTGCGGCTCATACAGCGTGACCTCTTCCTGATGATACAGACGATAAAGCACTTCATTTGCCGGCAGAGTCAGCAGTTCTTCCGCTTTGATGGTGGTGGTCAGTTGTGCCAGATGGCTGAACTCTTCCGGGTCTGTATCTTGCGCTGGCAGAACCTGTAACAACATGGCACCTGCAGCAGGCTGGCCTTCCACTTCACCGGTACGGATGAAGATGCGGGTGGGTAGCTGTTCAGACTGCATGAAATAGTTTTCCAGACATTCTGCCAGGTTTTCGCCTTCCAGCCCCACGACGCCCTGATAGCGTTCGCCAACGGTCGGAGAAATAGTGATCACCATGTAGCCGTTGCCAATCATCTCTTTCAGTGTACTGCCTTCGATGATGTCACCCTGCAGACGTGCCACACCGCGCAATTCCTGCTTGTTATTACCGTTGATCACGGCCAGTTTCAGCGGGCCATCGCCCTGCAACTGCACGGTAATATCGCCGTCAAATTTCAGGGTGGCAGTCAGCAGGCTGGTCGCCACCAACATTTCACCCAGCAGAGTACGCACTTCGGCCGGATACTCGTGACCGGCAATAACCTGCTGGAAGGTTTCTTTGAGTGAGACCAGTTCACCGCGAACGGCGTGATGACTGAACAGGTAGCGATGCAGTTGGTCGTGATTAGACATAGTTTTCTCTCTGTTTAGCGAACGTAAATCCTTCCTCTTTCATCGAAAGATTGAAGATTTATTCAGTATCGCCATATTTAAATTTGATCAGGTTGCGGCGTTCCTTTTTGTCCGGACGTCTGTCCGGGTGCGGCATCGCATTCATTTTGCGCGCCTCGGAAATTTTTTCCCGGCTGGCAATGCTCGCACCGGTTTCCTGATACAGTTTCTGTGCTTCTTCCGCACTGCGGCGCTGAGTGGTGAGCCCCAAAACGATGATCGTTTTTGTATCATTTCCCTGGCGCAAGGTAATTTCGGCATTCAGTTCCATCAGCTTGCTGGGTTTCCCCCGCTGACCGTTGTAATGCACTTTGCCGCCATCAATCATCTCGCGTGCCAGCGCACGGGTCTTATAAAAACGAGCCGCCCACAACCATTTATCGAGGCGCACTGCATTATCATCGTCTTGCGTTTTACCTTTCATAACCCTCCCCTGAGCATACCGGTATTACTTCGCCGGGCCTGTTACAGGGTGAATTGCAGGCAACAGGCTGCGGTAGTCATTGATGGAAGGATGTCCTTCAAATGACTTATTTGCCATGGTCGAATCTGGGTTTTCTATACCCAGACAATAGCGGATGCCGAAGGTTTTTGCCGCATTGAGGATAGGTTCACCGTCATCGACAAATAGGGTTCTGTCGGGATTAAAGCCCGTTTGCTGCTGAACGGCAGACCACAACCGCTGATCTTCCTTCGGATAACCAAATGTGTGGGTGGAAAGGAGTAAATCAAGGTGCTGATCTAATCCGGTATGTTCAATTTTAACGGAAAGGCTGTGCGGATGTGCATTAGTGAGCAGAATTGTTTGCCGTCCGCTTTCACGCAGGTGAGCTAAAAAAGGCAGGGTATCGTCGCGAAGCCGCGCATTTTTGCCGATGTTTGTCGTCATCTGGTAGATATCCAGGCTTAGCTTTTCGCTCCAGTAATCGAAGCAATACCAGTTCATGGTGTGCTGAACGGCAAGGTATTCGGTATGAATTAACTGGCGTGCGTTTTCAAGCGGGATCGCACGCTGCTGGCTGAGGGCCAGCGGGACATCCTGCAACCAGAACTGGCTGTCAAAAGCCAGATCCAACAATGTACCGTCCATATCCAGTAAAACGGTATCGATGCATTGCCAGTCAAAATCAGGGGACATGAAAACTCCATGTTCTTGCGGCTGTGAGAAGCCGCAGGGACAAATATATGAAAGCAGGGAAGGGCGTCAGGGTAGCATAATCTGACCGGGGGACGCAGGGACGCCCGGTGCTTTTCAACCCAGTTTTTGCGCGGGTATGGGCATCAGCGTGGGATGAAAGCAGGCATTATAGTATTGCTGAATATCGTCTATCCGGCGCTTATCTTTGATGAAGCGGCGGATAAACAGCAGGCTATTAACCACCAGAACACCGATCAACAATAACAGTAATAAGCTGGTGCCCAGATAACGCCAGAGCGTTGAGATATCCGGCTCGCTGTGCAGCGAAATGTGACGGGTTCCGTTAGCATCGATACTGATACTGGTGATCACGCCCTGCGCACTGAAAGGGGTATGCAGCAAGAGTGTTGATAACTGTTGCAACTGCTTCCACTGTTCCTGCGGCGGGTTAGCCAATACACCCACCGGAGGAGCTGGCATCTCAATCAGCTGACGTCCTTCATCATTGCTTATCAGGAACCCACCCGGTGGCGGGCTGTTAAGCCTGTCAGCAGCACGACGGGTCTCCTGAACAAAGAAAGAAGATGTTGCGTTATTCACCAGTTCGCTCAGCGATTGCGCACTGACCGGACGCAGCAGAACGTTAATCCCCTGCAATGTGCCCGCCTGTGCCCGCTTCACCAGTGAGTTCCAGTTGCTCGAATTGCCCAGATTCACCAGCGCGTTTTTCAGCCGAACACAATCATTGCTGTTTCCGCACAGCGTTTCGGTTTTCAGCACGATATCTGCGAAATCATCAAGCAGGATCATCCCGGATTTTTCGATGGCGGTGGCCAGCTGCGGATTAATGTTTTGCTCAGGCGTCTGGTTCTGACCGGGATGCAGCTGGTTGTTCACCGTTGTTTGCAGCGCCGTAGCGGCATCAATAATTTCTGACTGCGGAACCGGAAGAGGCGTCGCGGTATTCCAGTAAATCGCTGAACAATCAAAAGGCATAAAACCCGTGGCGGAACGGCTGCCCGACGGTGGCACATAACACATCCCGGAACCCTGAACTTTCAAGGTATCGCCGACGCGCAGAGCCGCCTTTTCGAGTTCCTGTACGCTGTTAACCTGCGAACTTTGTGCTCCCTGCAACCAGGCAACGCTGAGTTTGAGCGGCAGTCCAAGCGGCACATAAACCAGTAACGCCAGCAGCAGGAGGAAGGCGCTGGTGGCGAGCACCAGATTTCTTCCCCACTGCTGGAGGGGAAATTTTTTCACTTCCTCGTGGAGTGTCAGATAACTCCCCTGACGCACGACGTGGCTGTTCATATAGACTTCTACATCCGTAGGCTGTCCGAGATCACGGCCAATATAGGGCTGCCAGTGAGGCGGATAAATCAGGTCTACCACACCGAGTGAAATATTACTGATATCCCCTTGTTTGGATTCACCAAACAAACCCCAGCGTTTAGGTAAGCCACGCAGGCAATGGATTTCCTTGCGATTTTTACCTAAACGTTCGGACACTAAGCGCCAGATAACCCAGACAGCTAACCCTGCCGAAAGCGTCAGCAACCAGGGTAGAAAGATCACCGGACTTTGCAGCGTGATAAAAAGCAGCAGCAGAATGGCGGAAACGGCCACCGCTTCTTTTACGCCGTTCGACCGGGTCAGCGCATGCTCTTCACGCGTTTCGCGGCGGACTTTGACCAGTTCTATATGCTCGCTTTCTTCGTGCCGGATAGACGCATTTTGCGGCTGCGAAGGTATCACCGCTGAAACTGGCGCGGGGCCTTCGTAAACGTGGTCGGTCAGGGTATGGCCGTTGAGTGAAATGACCAGCGGCAGGCTCTGCGTTTTGATCAGCTCGACCTGATTTTCCTGAGCAATGTATTGCTCCCAGAATGGCGGCAGGTGAATTTCAGTAGAATCGAGGAAGTAACGCCATTTGTTAGGATCTTCACTCGCTACACCATAGCGGGTGATTGCGCGGGTCAGGCTATAAACATTTTCGCTTTTAGTGGTCAGCGTCAGTTTATCGCGCAGGATAATCAGATTATTGCGGTGGGTAATTGGCGTCTGGCCGAGGCCTTCATTTTGCCGCAGATAGCGTTCAACTGCATCGCGTTCTTTCTGAGAGAGTTTGCGCTGACTCGGTGTGGAGAAACGCACGACGGACTCGTCGCGTTGGCGGCGACGCAATACAAGCCAAAAATAAGACGCTGTAGCAATAATTGCGATACACAACAACACCAGTGTCACGACTACTGTGCTCATCCGATCCCCGTTCAGACGTGGGTGACTTACGTCAACTCTGTGAAAGTATTATACATAAACGAAATGCACATTTTGCGCATGAACGCCTTTTTGATAGGAATTTTATTATTGTTTGCCTGAATCGTGTGCATAAAAATACCATGCTAGAGAATACCTGCATTTGGGAATCGGCGGGTATCGGTATAATCCTATTTTGAAGTGAGAGTGTTTTTGTTAAAGCAAAAATGTGACAGCCATGAGGTAACGTGTTTTTTTGCGCGAATAACGGTGATTTTTTAATGATATTTTGTCCGAAAAATACACGGGACAAAGACAGTTTTTCAGTAAAGATTGCGATGCTGGCGTTCATTAACGCACAATGACTACCGTTAGTGGCCTTTGAACAGACAAACGAACCCATTAGAACACCTCTGGTCAGGTGAATAATAAGTTGGGGATAAGATGACACAACACCTGCAAAAACCGAAAATTACGAAGGTGGAAACCGTAGCCCGTTCGCGATTATTCACCATCGAATCTGTTGATCTGACATTCAGCAACGGCGTCGAACGCGTGTATGAACGCATGCGTCCTTCCGATCGTGAAGCAGTGATGATTGTGCCGATCATTGATGATGAACTGCTGTTAATTCAGGAATATGCCGTAGGCATTGAAAGCTACGAGCTGGGTTTCCCCAAAGGACTGATCGACCCGGGTGAAAGCGTACTTGAGGCGGCGAACCGTGAACTGATGGAAGAAGTGGGGCATGGCGCGCGGCACTTTGATGTGCTGGCAAAACTGACCATGGCGCCTTCTTACTTCTCAAGCCGCATGAATATCGTCATTGCCAAAGATTTGTATATGAAAAGTCTGGAAGGTGATGAACCGGAACCTTTGCCACAAACTCGCTGGCCAGTGTCACGTATGATGGAATTGCTGCAGCATCCGGATTTTTGCGAAGCCCGCAACGTGAGTGCATTATTCCTGGCGCATGATTTTTTGATGCGTAACGCCCGCTGATCCCGCGGTAAACACTATTAAAAAAGCCGGTCATGCATTTCGCAGACCGGCTTTTTGCTTTACAGCTCAGGCATCAGAACAGTTCGTGTTCCTGACCGTTATCCATGATGGTTGTCCCGACTTCATGCACAGCATGTTCTGTCGGCTGCGTCCCGTCGATAAAGTATTCAGGGCGACTGTTGCCACCGCCGTCAGAAAGCTTACCGGTACTCTTATCGATAGTCACCGTCACAATACCAGGAGGCGGGGTCTGCGGCTGTTCCGGCACGCCCTCCAGCACGGCTTTCATGTAATCATCCCAGGCCGGCTGAGCACTTTTCGCGCCGCCCTCGGCACCGGAGATTTGATCCGTAATCACACCGGAAGCCGTTGAGCGACCCAAATCACGACGGTGATCGTCAAAGCCAATCCAGACTGAGGTCACCACGTCAGGGCCATATCCGGAGAACCAGGCATCTTTCGAGCTGTTGGTTGTACCGGTTTTGCCACCAATATCGTGACGTTTCAGGTCACGTCCTGCGCGCCAGCCTGTTCCCATCCAGCCGGGCTCGCCGAAGATGTTGGAGTTCAACGCATCACTGATCAGGAATGACAGCGGTGTGCTGATCACATGTGGCGCGTATTGCTGTGCGGCATCAACCTGCGGCGAGTTCGGTGGAACCTGCTCAAGCTGTGGCGTTGGCACACTGGTATTATTATTGGTGGTGGATGTGGCAACGTTTTCTACATTGTCATCCGACAGTACGGCAGATTTCTGCGTATCACCATAAATAACGGGAATATTACAGGTACGACAGGCGATTTTAGGCTTGGCTTCAAACTGCACCTGACCGGATTCATCCACAATTTTGGTGATGAAATACGGGTCAACCAGATAACCGCCGTTGGTCAAGGTGGCGTAACCGCGTACAACCTGCAACGGGGTGAATGAAGCAGAACCTAACGCCAGTGATTCGGAATGAACAATGTTCGCAGCCGGGAAGCCAAAACGCTGCAAATATTCAGCTGCGTAATCCACTCCCATCGCACGCATAGCACGTACCATGACCACGTTCTTGGATTCACCCAGCCCCTGACGCAGACGAATCGGACCGTAATACGTTGGCGGTGAGTTCTTCGGACGCCAGTCAGTACCGGCACCGGCATCCCAGCGGGTAATTGGCATGTCATTCAGGATGGTCGCCAGGGTCAGACCTTTGTCCATTGCTGCTGTGTACAGGAAAGGCTTGATGTTAGAACCGAGCTGGCGAACCGCCTGGTTGGCGCGGTTAAACTTGCTCTGGTTGAAGTCAAACCCGCCAACCAGCGCTTCAATGGCACCGTCGTTTGGATTGAGCGAAACAATGGCTGAGTTGACATCAGGCACCTGCGCCAGCCACCAGTCATCACCCACTTTACGTACCCAAACTTGCTGACCCGGACGTACCACGTCAGTGACTTTTTTCGGGGTCGGGCCCTGAGCATTGTCATTACGATAAGGTCGCGCCCAGCGCATGCCGCTGAACGGCAGGCTGATAACCGCGCGGTTCGACATCGTCGCCGTGGCCTGAGCATCATCCGTTGCGGTGATAACGGCCGGGAACAGCGGACCATATACCGGCAGCGTTTTCAGCGACTGGACAATCTTGTTCTGATCCCACGCCGGTTCACCTACTTTCCATAGCTGATTTGACGGACCGCGATAACCGTGGCGCATATCGTAATTAAGCACGTTGGTACGCAGGGCTTCCTGGGCAGCAAGCTGGGTTTTTTTGGTAATGGTGGTGTAAACCATATAGCCATCGTTATAAGCGTTGTCGCCATAACGTTTCACCATTTCCTGACGCACCATTTCGGTCAGATACGGCGCCGAAAACTCGATATGCGGAGCATGATAATTGGCGACCAACGGCTCAGCACGCGCCTGATCATACTGGGCCTGCGTGATGTATTTCTCATCCAGCATACGTGCCAGTACGGTATTGCGACGGGCCAGAGAACGGTCATGCGAATACAGCGGGTTGAAGGTTGACGGTGCTTTGGGCAGCCCGGCAATCACTGCCATTTCACTGAGCGTTAGCTGGCTGACATCTTTACCAAAGTAAACCTGTGCAGCGGCACCGACGCCATAAGCACGATAACCGAGATAAATTTTATTCAGATACAGCTCGAGGATTTCATCTTTGGACATCATCTGCTCAATGCGGATGGCCAGAAATGCTTCCTTAATTTTACGGGTCAGCGTGCGTTCAGGGCTCAGGAAAAAGTTACGAGCCAACTGCTGGGTAATGGTGCTCGCGCCCTGTGAGGCGTGGCCTGACATCATCGCAACGGAAGCCGCACGGAAAATACCGATCGGATCCACACCATGATGTTCATAGAAGCGACTGTCTTCAGTCGCGATAAACGCATGCACCAGTTCCGGTGGGATCTGGTCGAGTTTCAGTGGGATACGGCGCTTTTCACCATACTGGGCAATTAAATCACCCTCGGCACTGAAAACCTGCATCGGTGTTTGCAAGCGCACGTCTTTAAGCGTGGCGACGTCGGGTAACTGAGGCTCGATATATTTATACAAACCGAAGATCGAGGCGGCTCCCAGCAAAATGCAACACACTGCAAGAATCAATAAATACTTTACGAACTTCACCTGAGATTTCCCATTAAGTGTCAATTGGGCAGTTTATAAACAACCGCGCGGTAGTATAAAGGCAAGCCAGCAACATGGATACGTTCTTTTATTTACCTGACGATATGGAGATTGGGCGAAAATGCGACTACAAGCATGGCAGGTAGGTCTGGATATTCAAGCCGGTTTTGCCCGTGCGATCGCCGTTCAGCGGCGGCGTCATGGCTGGCAATTACGTCACTGGTGGCAACATCCTTTGCCTCCTTTCACATTGCGGGAGGGGATATTACATGAGAGCGCGCCGCTGATCGCCATTTTATCGTGCTGGCGAAAAACGCTGCCGACGTCTTTTTCATTACGAATCAGCCTTCCTGCGCAACGTATTATGCAACAACGCATGGCCGCGCCCGATGCCCGTTTGGGTGAGCCGCAGCGCAGTGCGTTTATCTTCGCTAACGCGGCAAAACAGTTTCCTCTGGCTATGGAGCATCTGGTGATGGACTACCGGGCTGACCCGCAGGGCGATAATCAGTTGGTGGTTACGGCGGCAAGGCAGCAGGAAATCGAACAGTGGATGCACTGCATGGCGCAGGCCCGGTTGTTCCCGGACACTATTGAGCTGACTCCCTGCGCCCTTCAGATGGCGGCCTGTGCTGCAGGCGTTCCGGGTGATGCATTGCTGATCCATCCCCTTGATGATCTCTTTCTCTGGGCTTCGCCGCACAGTTTGCCGTTCCAGTTTGGCATGCTGGATTATGCAGAGGCCGGCGCTGAAAACACGGTCTCTCAGAAGATTCGCACACAGTATCGCGCGGCTGCGTTATGCCATGCGGAGGACTATTACAGCGGTGAATCGTCCTCTGCGGTAATGCAATGCTGGTCGCCATTAAGCGCGATCGTGCAATTGTCCGCGCCTTTGCCGGCAAATCCCGGTGCATTCGCGCCTGCCGTCGGGCTGGCTATCCGGCAGGCAGATAACTGATGCTACAGGTCAATTTATTACCGTGGCGAAAGTTGCGCCGTCAAAAGCTGATGCGTTTCTGGCTGAAAATTTTTATTTCTGTTCCTGTCTCTGTTGTGGCCGGTGCTTTGCTTCTGGCCACTTTTCTGGTGCAGGAACGGGCGCTGTTACAGGTGAAACTGTCAGCGTTACATTCAGATATTCAAAAGATTACGCTCCGTCAGCGTCGTGTGGAGGCAGCATCGGAACAGGTAAAGGTTCTGGCTGAATCGCGTCTTTTAAGCCACCAGCGTGTGCAACGGAGCCGGGATTATCTGCAATTGCTGGTGTTACTCGCGTCAGAGATGCCCGAAGAACTCTGGCTGACGGAGCTGACGGAGCATCAGGGAATGATGACGTTAAAAGGCGAAGGGCGGATATATCACGACATTGTGGCATTGAGCGAAATGCTGTCAGCAGGAGAGTTGCTCAGTAAAGTCAGTCTTTCTGATGTACAGCAGCAACCCAATAATAACTTGAGTTTCGTGATGAAAACGCAGTTTCGCCCTGAAAAAGCCCTGCCTGCGCCGGGAGTAGTGCAATGACCGGTTTACTGGCAGAGCATATTGATCCGCTGATGGAAAAACCCGGCTGGCAGCGGGTGTGCATGCTGACTGCATGTCTGCTCATTCTGGCTTTGACGCTGTATCAGCTTGTATTGCGCGGGTTATGGCAGCAACACGACACACTGAAACGGGAGATTTACACCGCACGGCAGACCCTTTCCCAGGCTCAGAGGGCGTTGATGCTCAGGGTTCCGTTGGAAAGCCTGGAGCAGGAACTGGCCGGCAATGTGACATTGCAACACGAAATCCTGCCGCTTGAGCAAGCGTTTTCCCAACCGCTGAAAGACGCTCAGGCCGTACTGATTCGCTGGAAGCCAGTTTTGCAACCGAAACAAGAACCACAGGGTGAATTGCAATTGCAGGTGACTTTTGCCGGACTGATGGATTTTCTTTATGCGCTGATGCAACGTCCCGGGCAGCCTGCATTCAGCGAGCTGAATTTACACACCACCGGTGATGCCGGGATGAAAGCCTCAGTGTTACTGACTCAAACCACGTCAGCGGCAGGATTTTTTACCGCTGCCGTCGCGCCGAATGTCGTACGTGATCCGTTTAGTGTGCCACAGACGCCGTCCTGTGCTGATTTTTCTACGGTATCTGAATGGCGCCTTAGCGGGATTTCAGATGCCGGCGGGGAGCGTTATGGCTGGCTGCTTTCACCGCAAGGGCGCTGGAGTAAAGTCGAAACGGGTACGCAATTTGGAGTGCCGCAATGGACGGTTGAAGCACTCAGCAGTTCGCAGGTTGAACTCAGCCTCAGTGATGCGCGTTGCGGTGCACTGCGTCAGATTATCAGGCTGGGTAAAGGCAAGGATTCTCCAGGGAAAGGGAAATAATGAAATACGTGACTAAGCGGATTGTACTGTGTTTGCTGTGTTTATACCTCAGCCCGGTGAAAGCTGATGTACCACCGTTGATTTCGCTGGAGTTTCAGTCCTCTCCGGTCGGTTTGGTATTACAGGCGCTGGCAGATTTCCGGCAACTGAATCTGATCACTGCACCGGGTCTTGAAGGGCAGATGAGTGTGAAACTCAAAGAAGTGCCGTGGCAGCAGGCGCTCGACATTATTCTGCAAATGAACCATCTCACCAGCCAGTTGCAGGGCAACGTTTTAATTGTGTCGCCTGAACAAGATCCGCAGGTTGTACAACAGCGGTTGAAAGAGGCAGCCGACCAGCAGGCGCTCCACAGCCCGCTGATCAGCCTTACCGTTCCTCTGCAATACGCAGATGCGAAAGAGACGGCGCTTAGCCTGAACGCGCAGAAAGGCTCGCTGTTATCTCCAAAAGGTAATGCCTCTGCAGATCCCCGCACCAATACACTCTTATTACGTGACACGCAGGCTGCGCTGGATGTTGTGGCACCCTGGATAAAGGAAATGGATTTACCTCTTCAGCAGGTTCAACTGGCAGCACATATAGTCACAATGAACAGTGAAAGCCTGCGCGAACTGGGTGTGCGCTGGGGGTTTACCGGTGAGGAACCCATTACAAAAGCCGTGCGTATGAATAATTTTAGTATGGGCATGCCGGTCGAAAATCCGATATTTACTGCGGGTTTTAATCTTGCACATATCAGCGGGCGGATCCTTGAGCTTGAACTGACGGCGCTTGAGCAGGAAGACAAGGTCGATATTATCGCCAGCCCGCGGTTGCTGACGGCGCACATGCAGACTGCCAGCATTAAACAGGGTACGGAAATCCCGTATCAGGTTTCCAGCGGGGCGAGTGGCAGCACGTCGATTGAATTCAAAGAAGCGGTGCTGGGAATGGAGGTTACGCCGAAAATTCAGCGTGACGGTCGTATCCAGCTGGCATTGCAGATTAGCCAGAACATGCCGGGCCGGAGCATTAAGCAGTCCGAAGGTGAGGCGCTGGCGATTGATAAGCAGGAAATCAAAACTCAGGTTACGGTAAAAGACGGAGAAACTATCGTGCTTGGCGGGATATTTCAGCGTAAAAACCAAAAAACGGACACAAAAGTGCCTGTCCTCGGCGACCTTCCCGGGGTCGGTTCCTTGTTTAAACACCAGTACACCCATGAACAGCGGCGTGAGTTGGTGATTTTCATCACCCCGACCTTAATCCTTACCCGTTAAAAGGGCATTCTGACGCTCTGTAAATTGCACAATAACGTTGAGCGTATGCAACTTTTTGTGTCGCAAGAGGCTTCTGAGTTTGACGCTGCCGTCGATTTAGCTTACAAGGGTTACCGAATTGAGCACCGTGATCTTTTTATTACGACAGACACGCCGATAAAAACGTACGGTTTCCCTCCTGCGGCGTGCAAAGTGATTTATTCGGTTGCCAAACTACCAAGAGTGTTGAGATAATTTTTTTCTGATCTCGCACTATATCGCTCATGAGGTTTCAGTTTAGGTCCCGCCGCTAATTTGATTGGCGGGGCGGGTTATCATCAACGAATTGTCTTAGTAATACCGAAAAACATGGCAGAGAAACGCAATATCTTTCTGGTTGGGCCTATGGGTGCCGGCAAAAGCACTATTGGTCGACAGTTAGCTCAGCAACTCAATATGGAGTTTTTTGACTCCGATCACGAAATTGAGCGACGTACCGGAGCTGATGTGGGCTGGGTATTTGATTTGGAAGGCGAAGACGGATTCCGCGACCGCGAAGAAAAAGTGATCAACGAACTGACCGAAAAACAAGGCATTGTTCTGGCGACTGGTGGCGGTTCCGTGAAATCACGTGAAACCCGTAACCGTTTGTCAGCGCGTGGCGTTGTCGTCTATCTTGAAACTACTATCGAAAAACAACTGGCGCGTACACAACGCGACAAAAAACGTCCATTATTACAAGTGAGTGCTCCGCCACGTGAAGTGCTTGAAGCACTGGCGAGAGAACGCAATCCTTTGTATGAAGAGATTGCCGACGTCACTATTCGTACCGATGATCAAAGTGCCAAAGTCGTTGCCAACCAGATTATCAATATGCTGGAAAGTAACTGATTATTGGTGTTCATCATTGCCTGAGGGTGTCAGTTAAAGAAGGTCACAGAGCACGACATGGAGAGGATTACCGTAACGTTAGGGGAGCGTAGCTACCCCATTACGATTGCTGCCGGATTGTTCCACGATCCGGCTTCTTTTATGCCGGTAAAGGCAGGCGATCAGGTCATGATAGTGACCAACGAAACCCTGGCCCCTCTCTATCTGGACGCTATTCGTTCAGTGCTGGAGCAGGCAGGCGTTCGTGTTGATCAGGTTATTTTGCCTGATGGTGAACAATACAAATCCCTGACTGTTCTCAATGATGTGTTCTCCGCGTTGCTCAAAAAGCCGCACGGACGTGATACGACTCTGATCGCCCTTGGTGGTGGCGTCGTCGGTGATTTAACCGGCTTCGCTGCAGCCAGTTATCAGCGCGGTGTGCGCTTTGTTCAGGTGCCAACCACGCTGCTTTCTCAGGTTGACTCCTCCGTTGGCGGTAAAACGGCGGTAAACCATCCACTCGGAAAAAACATGATCGGCGCGTTTTATCAGCCTGCGTCGGTAGTGGTTGATCTCGACTGTCTGCGAACGCTGCCTGCCCGTGAAATGTCTTCGGGTCTCGCAGAAGTTATCAAATACGGCATTATTCTGGATGCTGATTTCTTTGTCTGGCTTGAAGACAACATGGAAGCTTTACTGGCGCTGGATATGAATGCGCTGGCGTATTGCATCCGCCGTTGCTGCGAGCTGAAAGCCGAGGTTGTGGCCGCCGATGAACGTGAAAACGGCATGCGCGCCTTGCTGAATCTGGGCCATACTTACGGCCATGCTATTGAAGCCGAAATGGGTTACGGTAACTGGTTGCATGGCGAAGCTGTGGCAGCCGGTATGGTGATGGCCTGTTATACGGCCCATCGCCTTGGGCAGTTCAGTCTGGGTGACATAGCCCGGGTAAAAACTTTGCTGACCCGTGCGGGTTTACCTGTGACCGGCCCTGAAGTTATGGAGGCGCAGTCCTATCTGCCGCACATGATGCGTGATAAGAAAGTACTGGCTGGCGAGCTGCGTCTGGTTTTGCCGAAAGCAATAGGTCAGTCGGAAGTACGCTCCGGCGTATCGCATGAAATGGTGCTGGCTTCGATTGAAGATTGCCGTTAAGACAGTGGTCATCATGGTGGCCACATAACGATCGATTTTACGTTTGCCAGCAAAGCTTTATATTTTTAGTCAGGATAGTTGCTCCGCGTAAAGCCTCTTGAGGCTTTTGCCGGGTTGGAGGTTTTAGATGGATGATTTAACACCGGAAGACGATCTCAAACCAGACACCAGCGATCGCCGCCCACCGCGCGCGCGCAAACCGTCTCCTTCCATTCCAAAAGTTGCGGTATCCCGTCAGTACGTGATGATCGGCATCGGTATTGTGGTGCTGGTATTGCTGATTGTCGGTATCGGCTCTGCCATGAAGTCATCTTCCTCCAGCCAGCCTGCTCAGCAGAACAATGGTCCGAAAGACATTAGTCTCGCGGGTAATGATGCGGCGGCACCTGCTCAGCCTTCTGCTCAGGCTCAGGCCAATACAGCGCAAGCCATAGACGGTCAGCAGCCAGCCGATGGCCAGCAACCGAAGAGTATCGGTTTACCGCCAGTTTCCCCGACACCAACCGAAGCTCAGCCTGTTCCGGATAATGGTCAGGCGAAAGAACGTGTCGATTTGCCGGGTGATATGAGTGATGCGCTCTCTTCTCAGCAAAATCAGGTCGATGGTGTGGCACAAGGCAGCATGGCACCCGCAGCTCAGTCACTGACTTCTTTGCCGACCGCACCCGCAACCGTTAATGGTTCTGCACGTACTCAGGCCCCGGCAGGTTCTCAGCCGTCAGCCACTCATACACGCCCTGCGCAAGCTTCGCGAAATGCGCAACCTGCTCATACTTCGAAGCCTGCTGAGCATAAAACAGCCGCTACGGCATCGCATACAGCGAAAACGCCGGTAACGAAGTCCACTGCATCATCTGCTCCGGTTGCATCTGCACCGGCCGCAGCTTCTGGTAGCATGTCGGGCATTAAGTCTGCACCAGGTACGCACTTTACCCTGCAACTGAGCGGTGCTTCTCAGTCCAATACACTGAATGCGTTTGCAAAACAGCAGGGCCTGAAAAATTATTTGGTTTATCAGACCGCCCGCGAAGGGAAGCCGTGGTTTGTACTGGTAAGTGGTAACTATGCTTCTTCTGCAGAGGCCAAACGTGCTATTTCCAGTCTGCCTGCGGAAGTTCAGGCTAAAAAACCGTGGGTCAAACCTGTACATCAGGTACAGCAAGACCTGAAAAAATGAAACTGATCTCAACGCGATTTGCTGTCTAAAAACAGGATACAATCCGCGGCTGTGAATTGTATAAGTAGCTAACTGACGGCATGAAGAAGAACCGCGCGTTTTTGAAGTGGGCTGGCGGCAAATACCCGCTGATTGATGACATCAAACGTCATCTTCCGGTGGGAGATTGTCTGATTGAGCCTTTTGTTGGCGCGGGCTCGGTATTTTTGAATACCGAGTATGACGCTTATATTCTGGCGGATATCAACAACGACCTGATCAATCTCTACAACATTGTGAAGACACGCACTGAAGAATTCGTGCGTGATGCACGTGTGCTGTTCACGCCAGAGTTTAACGAATCAGATCGTTTTTACGTCCTGAGGGCTGAGTTTAATGCCAGCAGCGATATTTATCGTCGTTCGGTACTTTTCCTCTATCTTAACCGCCATTGTTACAACGGCCTGTGTCGTTATAATCTCAGTGGCGCGTTTAATGTGCCTTTCGGGCGTTATAAAAAGCCGTATTTCCCTGAAGAAGAACTCTACTGGTTTGCTGAAAAAGCGAAGCATGCGGTATTTGTTTGTGAGCATTACCAGGACACCTTGCTGAAAGCACAGTCTGGCTCGGTGGTTTATTGTGATCCGCCTTATGCCCCGCTTTCTGCGACAGCAAATTTTACGGCGTACCACACCAACAGTTTTAGCATGGATGATCAGCGCAACCTGGCTCGTCTGGCGTATCAGCTTTCTAATGAGAACGATGTGCCGGTGCTGATTTCCAACCACGAAACACCTCTGACGCTGGAATGGTACGCTCAGGCGAAACAGCTGCACCGTGTGTCAGCGCGCCGTACTATCAGCAGTAAAGTTGCCCAGCGCAGCATGGTGAATGAACTTTTAGCGCTATATCGCTGATGGCCGGTCAGCCGGTGATCATCGGGTAAACCTATCGTTTGGAGAAGCGGATGAAACAGTTTTTGATTGCACCGTCCATTCTGTCTGCTGATTTTGCCCGTCTGGGTGAAGATACAGCCAAAGCCCTGGAAGCGGGCGGAGATGTTGTCCATTTTGATGTGATGGATAACCACTACGTTCCCAATCTGACGATGGGGCCAGCCATTCTTAAATCGTTGCGTAACTACGGCATTACCGCACCTATTGATGTTCATCTGATGGTTAAACCGGTTGATCGCCTGATCCCGGATTTTGCCGAAGCCGGTGCCTCTTACATTACCTTCCATCCCGAAGCGTCTGAACATGTTGACCGCTCACTGCAGCTGATTAAAAGCCATGGCTGTAAAGCTGGTCTGGTGTTTAACCCGGCGACCTCCCTGAGCTATCTCGAATACGTGATGGATAAACTCGACGTGATCCTGCTGATGTCGGTGAATCCAGGCTTCGGAGGTCAGTCGTTTATTCCGGGCACACTGGATAAACTGCGTCAGGTTCGCAAGATCATTGACGCCAGCGGTTATGACATTCGTCTGGAAGTTGATGGCGGAGTGAAGGCCGAAAATATCGGTGAAATCGCCGCAGCGGGTGCAGATATGTTTGTCGCCGGTTCCGCTATCTTTAATCAGCCGGATTACCGTACGGTGATCGACCATATGCGCAGTGAACTGGCTAAGGTCTCGCATGTCTGAGCTCCTTGAGGCGCGCGGTTTAGGTTTTGATCTCGACGGTACGCTGGTCGATAGCGCGCCAGGTCTCACCGAAGCGATGGATATGGCGCTGCGTGATTTCAGTTTACCTGCCGCAGGCGTTGAGCGTCTTAGTACCTGGATTGGCAATGGCGCTGATGTCATGGTAGAACGTGCCGTCCGCTGGGCCGGAGGCGATTTATCGCCAGCTTTCCTGCAGACGGTGCGCGATAAATTTGATCATTATTATGCCGATACCGCCGCAGGTGGCAGCCGCTTATACCCACAAGTCAAAGAGACGCTGGCAGCATTGGCAGCCACAGGCATGCCCATGGGGCTGGTGACCAACAAACCGACGCCTTTCATTGCGCCTTTACTGCAATCGTTAGGCATCGACAGCTATTTCACGGTCGTGATTGGCGGTGATGATGTCGTGGCGAAAAAACCGCATCCGGCGCCGGTCTATATGACGCTGGCACTGCTTGGATTGCGTGCCAGTGAAATGGTCTTTGTGGGGGATTCCCGCAATGATATTCACGCTGCACAAGCCGCTGGCTGTCCGTGTGTGGGCATGACTTATGGCTATAACTACGGTGAAACTATCGCGCTGACCAAACCCGATCGCGTACTGGATAATTTCGCCGACCTTTTGCCCACGTTAGGGCTGTCATCTTTAAAAGATCAGGAAGCATAAAATGAGTAAACCCATCGTATTTAGTGGCGCACAGCCCTCCGGCGAATTGACCATTGGCAACTACATGGGTGCGCTGCGTCAATGGGTCAAAATGCAGGACGATTACGAATGCATTTACTGTATCGTCGATTTGCACGCGATCACCGTACGTCAGGATGCGGAGAAGTTGCGTAAAGCAACCCTCGATACGCTGGCGCTGTATCTGGCGGTCGGTATTGATCCGAAGAAAAGTACTGTCTTCGTGCAGTCTCATGTTCCTGAACATACCCAGCTAAGCTGGGCGCTGAACTGCTATACCTATTTCGGTGAGCTGGGCCGTATGACGCAGTTCAAAGATAAATCTGCGCGCTATGAGACATCCAACAGCGAAAGCATTACCGCTGGTCTGTTCGATTATCCGGTATTGATGGCGGCGGATATTTTGCTGTACCAGACCCATCAGGTACCGGTCGGTGAAGATCAGAAACAGCACCTGGAACTCAGCCGAGATATTGCCAGCCGTTTCAACGCGTTGTATGGCGATGTATTTACTGTGCCGGAGCCGTTTATTCCGAAATCCGGTGCGCGGGTTATGTCATTGCAGGAACCGACCAAGAAGATGTCTAAGTCGGATGACAACCGTAAAAACGTGATCGGCCTGCTGGAAGATCCAAAAGCGGTGACCAAGAAGATTAAAAGCGCGATGACGGATTCTGAAGAGCCGCCTGTCATCCGTTACGATATTAAAAACAAGCCGGGTGTTTCTAACCTGCTGGATATTCTTTCCGGTGTGACCGGCAAAGGCATTCCGGAGCTGGAAGCGGAATTCGAAGGCCAGATGTATGGTCATCTGAAAGGTGCGGTTGCCGAAGCGGTTTCAGGCATGCTGACCGACGTGCAGGAACGTTTTAACCGTTTCCGCAGCGACGAGGCTTATCTGCAACAGGTAATGAAAGAGGGCGCTGAGAAAGCCCGCGCCCGTGCAAGCGTGACACTGAAGAAAGCTTATGAAGCGATTGGCTTCGTCACGCTTCCATAATTTCTACTTCGATTGTTAAATCAAAACCACGTCTGCGGACGTGGTTTTTTGCTTTAAGACCTCAGGAAAGCGGTGTGCTCAATTCTGTTGTACCACCACGGTTTCGCTGGCAAACCAGTTAAGTTTCTGACGTAAGCTCACCACGCTGCCGACAATAATCAGACTGGGACTGTGCACCTCTTTCGCCAGCTTATCGAGCTCTGTGAGCGTCCCTGTCACCACCCGCTGTTGCTGGCTGGTGCCATTTTCTACCAGTGCGACAGGTGTTTCTGCAGCCAGACCATTTTCCAGCAGACGGCGCTGAATCTCTCCGGCCTGCGTGAGCCCCATATAAAACACCAGCGTTTGCTGGCTTTGCGCCATGCAGGCCCAGTCCACAATGCCGTCCTGCTTCGCATGACCGGTGATCAGCCGCACGCTTTGTGCATGGTCGCGGTGGGTCAGCGGAATGCCACTGTAAGCGGAGCAACCGGAGGCCGCCGTGATGCCCGGCACCACGGAAAATGCGATGCCTGCGGCTTTCAGCGCTTCCAGTTCTTCGCCACCACGACCAAAGATAAAGGGATCGCCCCCTTTCAGCCGGACAACGCGTTTGCCCATCTGGGCCTGTTCCAGCAGGATTTTATTGATGCTTTCCTGCGGTACACAATGATGTCCCGCGCACTTGCCCACGAAAATCCGCTCTGCGTCACGACGAACCAGATTCAGCACACTGTCGGAAACCAGACGGTCGTAAACCACCACATCGGCCAGTTGCATTTGCTGCAAGCCTTTGAGTGTCAGTAATCCGGCATCGCCCGGTCCGGCACCGACCAGAATGACCTCGCCATGTTTATCCACGGGTTCATGGAATAATGCTTCAAGATATTCATGGGATTGCGCAGTGTCATTATTCGCCAGCGACTGCGCCAGGCGATGATGGTTAAACAGTTTTTCCCACCAGCGACGGCGCTCGGAGGCATCAGGGAAGCATGTCTTGACCCGCGCCCGCAATCCGCCCGAAATCTGCGCCAGTTTGCCCAGATGCTGCGGCAGAATGGACTCCAGACGTTCGCGCAGTAAACGCGCCAGCACCGGCGCATTGCCGCCGGAAGACACGGCGATCATCAGCGGAGAACGGTCAATGATTGACGGCATAATCACGCTGGCACTTTCCGGTGCATCGACCACGTTACAGAACACGCGCCGGTGATCTGCGGCTTCGCTGACTTCCTGATTTACCAGGTCGGAATTGGTCGCGGCGACCACCAGCCATTTTTCATCCACCAGCAGTGGTGAGAATTCACCGCGTAACAGGCGGACTTTACCTTCGTCTGCCCACATCTGAAATTGCGGCGTAAAGGTGAGGGCATTCACCGTCAGTTCTGCGCCAGCTTCCAGCAGCAGACGCGCTTTACGTTCAGCAACATCACCGGCACCAACCAGTAAACAGGCTCTGTTTTTTAACTGACAAAAGAGGGGCAAATAATCCATGGACGCTTCTCTATCAAACTGATGTGGCGGAACAGATAATAACGCCGCCCGGAGGCGGCGTGGAAGGCGTGCAGTTTAGCCGGCTACAGACCGAAGGCTGGCGGTATTGATTTCCACATTGCCGTTCTGTACACGGACCTCGTAAGCCGGAACTGAATACTGTTCGTCTTCCATGCAGACTCCGTCGGTCAGACGAAAATGCTGTTTTTTTAGCGGACTGGCGACCCACAGCTCGCCCTGATGTTCTGCGATAATCCCCCGTGACAGCACGCTGGCCTGTGCAAACGGGTCAATGTTCGACAGGGCAAAAATCTGCTCATCAGCGTAAGGACGGAATAGCGCAACCTGCTGATCGCCTGCCAGCGCGCATACACCGCAGGCGGGTAAGATCTGGTCGACGGAACAAAGTGTTAACCACTGGTTCATAATACTTCCTCCCCGCCGGCGATTTGTCTCACCGGAATACGCTCGTCGGGACGCGCCGGACGATGCTGCTGACGCTCACCGACAAACTGCACGTTCGGGTCACGCTGGCTGCTGTTGATAAAATGGCTGAAGCGGGTTTGCGCAGCCGGGTCGTTCAGGGTTTCCTGCCACTCGCAAACGGCCGATTCACGCAGGCGTGCCAGTTCGGCTTCCAGTTGATCGTTAAGCCCCAGTTTGTTATCGATGATGACTTTGCGCAGGTAGCCGATACCGCCTTCGAGGTTATCCATCCAGACCGAGGTGCGTTGCAGCTTATCGGCGGTGCGGATGTAGAACATCATGAAACGGTCGAGATAACGCAGCAGGGTGTCATTATCCAGATCGGCGGCCAGTAAATCACCGTGCCGTGGTTTCATGCCACCGTTGCCGCAGACATAAAGATTCCAGCCGTTTTCTGTCGCGATAATCCCGACATCTTTGCCCTGTGCTTCAGAGCATTCACGGGTACAGCCGGATACGCCGAATTTCATTTTATGCGGGGTACGGATGCCTTTGTAGCGGTTTTCCAGGCTGATGCCGAAACCGAGGCTGTCGCCCACACCATAACGGCACCAGGTGCTGCCAACGCAGGTTTTCGCCATGCGCAGGGCTTTGGCGTACGCCTGACCGGTTTCGAATCCGGCACTGATCAGTTTCTGCCAGATGGCCGGTAAATCGTCTTTTTGCGCGCCGAACATGCCGATACGCTGTGAACCGGTAATCTTAGTGTAGAGATTGTACTCAGCCGCGATTTCACCTATTGCCTGCAAGCCTTGCGGCGTGATTTCACCACCCGGCGAACGCGGTATAACGGAATAGGTGCCGTCTTTTTGCATGTTGGCGAGAAACACATCATTGGTGTCCTGCAACGGTGTGTGCTGCGATTTCAGCACGTAATCATTCCAGCAGGAGGCCAGCAGCGAGCCGACGGTTGGTTTACAGACTTCACAGCCGTAGCCTTTGCCGTATTTATTCAGCAAATCGTTGAATGAGCGGATGCCTTCAACGCGGATCAGGTGATAAAGCTCCTGCCGCGAATACGCGAAGTGTTCGCAAAGATGATGGTTAACTTCGATGCCTTGTTTGCTGAGTTCGGCATTCAGTATCTGCGTCACCAGCGGAATACAGCCGCCACAGCCAGTGCCAGCTTTCGTTGCTGATTTCAGCGCCGCCACGGTAAGACAGCCACCCTGAACTGCTTTGATGATATCGCCTTTGGTGACGTCAAAACACGAACAGATTTGTGCGCTTTCCGGCAGGGCATCAGTGCCCATCACTGCGCCGCCACTGCCTGCATGAGCGGGCAGGATCAGCGCATCCGGATTTTCCGGCAAAGGAATACTGTTCAGTACCCGTTGCAGCAGATTGCCGTAATCACTGGTGTCGCCGACCAGCACTGCGCCAAGCAGCGTTTTATTATCTTCGCTGACGACCAGGCGTTTATACAATGCTTTGGTTTCATCCAGATAGACATAGCTGCGCGCGCCTGGCGTACGGGCATGGGCGTCGCCGATACCGGCCACATCGACGCCTAACAGTTTCAGTTTGGCGCTCATGTCGGCACCCGTGAAAGCGTTATCGCGACCAAGCAAATGGTCGGCGGTGACCTGCGCCATTTTGTAACCCGGCGCGACCAGTCCAAAAGTCCGCTGATTCCACGAGGCACATTCGCCGATGGCATAGACGTCCGGGTCACTGGTCTGGCACTGATCATTAATCACGATGCCGCCGCGCGGGGCGATCTGCAGATCGCACTGACGTGCCAGTTTGTCCTGCGGTCGGATACCGGTGGAGAACACGATGAAATCGACTTCGAGGAAAGTACCGTCGGCAAATTCCATTGTTTTACGGGCAGCACTGCCGCCCTGAACAATCTGGCGCGTATTTTTGGCGGTATGAACGCGTACGCCCATGCTTTCGATTTTCTGACGAAGCTGGCTGCCACCCTGTGTATCAAGCTGTTCCGCCATCAGGCCAGGCGCAAATTCGACAACGTGCGTTTCTACGCCAAGGTTTTTCAGTGCCCCGGCTGCTTCGAGGCCGAGCAAACCGCCCCCGACCACCGCACCGCGTTTACTGCGACGGGCACAGGCCTCGATGGCATGTAAGTCTTCAATGGTGCGGTAAACGAAGCAATCCTGACCATCAGAACCGGTAATCGGCGGCACCCACGGATAGGAGCCGGTAGCAATAATCAGTTTGTCGTAATACACCGTGCGACCGCTGCTGGAGTGAATGACTTTTTCACTGCGGTTGAGCGTAATTGCCCTTTCGCCAATCAGCACATTAACATGATGCTTTTCGTAAAATCCTTCGCGAACCAGTGAAAGCTCTTCCGCAGTATGGTGGGAAAAATAAGAGGAAAGATGGACGCGGTCATAGGCCACGCGCGGCTCTTCACAAAACACCGTGATATCGAACTGATCCGGTTCTGCTTTATCCAGTAAATCTTCGATAAAGCGATGGCCGACCATGCCGTTGCCAATCATCGCGATTCTGACTTTGCTCATAATTGCCTCAATATTGATTTTCTGAGGCTAAACATAACCCGCGCGTAACAGGGGGTATTGATGCAAATCAAGCCGATCCCAATATACTCCTTAGGGGGTATTTGACTGATTTCATTGGGTTTTTGTGTAACCTTTCGATTTATAAACACTTTCAGGCTATTGTTCTAGGATTGGCTCTTAAAAAACCACAACACAGTCTTTCTAAAAATGGTGAGGTAATGCGTGAAGAAAACTCTTTTGCGTACCGTTAAAAATGTCAGGTTGCCTGGCCGTGAAGGGCTATGGCAGATAGACATCGACGACACCGTGATCCGCCAGATTGTCCCCCAGTTGGACAATGCCGATTACGGCAAACATATCCTTGATGCTGAAGGCGGGCTGGCAATCCCCCCTTTTATCGAACCGCATATCCATCTCGATACCACCCAGACTGCCGGTCAGCCAGCGTGGAATCAGTCCGGTACGTTATTCGAAGGCATTGAACGCTGGGCTGAACGCAAGGCGCTGTTGTCGCATGAAGACGTCAAACAGCGCGCATGGCAAACCCTGAAGTGGCAGATTGCCAATGGCATTCAGCATGTGCGCACCCATGTGGATGTGTCGGATCCGACGCTGACGGCGCTCAAAGCCATGCTGGAAGTGAAAGCCGAAGTCGCGCCGTGGATCACGCTGCAAATTGTGGCGTTTCCGCAGGAAGGCATCATGTCGTACCCGAACGGTGAGGCCTTGCTGGAAGAAGCGCTGAGGCTGGGCGCGGATGTGGTAGGCGCTATTCCGCATTTCGAATTCACCCGCGAATACGGTGTGGAATCGCTGCACAAAACCTTCGGACTGGCGAAAAAATACAATGCGCTTATCGACGTGCATTGCGACGAAATTGACGATGAGCAGTCGCGTTTTGTCGAAACCGTGGCCGCGCTGGCCTTGCGTGAAAACATGGGCGCGCGCGTCACCGCCAGCCATACCACGGCGATGCATTCCTATAACGGTGCGTATACGTCGCGTTTATTTCGCCTGCTGAAAATGTCTGGCATCAACTTTGTCGCCAATCCGCTGGTGAATATCCACCTGCAGGGGCGGTTTGATACCTATCCGAAACGTCGCGGTATTACGCGTGTGAAAGAAATGCTGGAAGCCGGGATTAACGTCTGTTTCGGTCATGATGATGTGTTTGACCCGTGGTATCCGCTTGGTACCGCGAATATGTTGCAGGTACTGCATATGGGGCTGCATGTCTGCCAGTTAATGGGATATCAGCAAATTGATGACGGGCTGAAGCTCATCACCACCTGCAGCGCCCGGACTATGAATCTGGAAGGTTATGGTCTTGAAAGCGGCAATGCTGCCAGCCTGGTGATCCTGCCGGCGCAAAGTGGTTTTGATGCCGTACGCCGCCAGACGCCGGTACAATATTCCGTGCGCGAAGGGGTACTGATCGCGCAAACACAGCTCGCAAAAACGGTCATCCATCTTCATGAAGATTACCCTGTAGATTTCAACAGTTAAGACCGTTAAAAACAGGGTGTAATATTTTGAAATAATTAGAATATTTATTCTCAAGCGTAAATAAAAGTAAAGGTCTGGCGCTGAGCGTAAAGGCTCTTTAGAATCAGTAAGATCTGTTGTTTGTATTCTGGAGAAAGGAACTGTCATGTTTAAACGTACTTTAGTGGCCCTCACTGCGCTGCTATCCCTGACTGCAATGTCGCCCGTTCTTGCGGCCGCTCAAACCCACGTCATGCTGACCACTTCAGCAGGGAATATCGAACTGGAACTCGACAGTGCGAAGGCACCGGTTTCTGTAAAGAATTTCGTTGATTACGCCCAGAGCGGCTATTACAACAACACCATTTTTCATCGCGTGATCCCAGGTTTCATGGTTCAGGGGGGCGGTTTTACGGCTGACATGCAGCAGAAAGCGACCAAAGAGCCCATCAGGAACGAAGCGGATAACGGCCTGCGCAACCTGCGCGGCACCATCGCCATGGCGCGTACTGCCGATAAAGACAGCGCGACCAGCCAGTTCTTCATCAATGTGGCAGATAACGCCTTCCTCGATCACGGTCAGCGTGATTTCGGCTATGCCGTATTCGGTAAAGTCATCAAAGGGATGGATGTGGTAGACAAAATGTCTCAGGTCAAAACCAATAATGTCGGGCCTTATCAGAACGTGCCGACGACGCCGATTGTGATCCTGTCTGCGAAAGTGCTGCCTTAATTTCTCAGCCTTTCTTCCAGAATACTGTTTTTCTAAGCCTCCGGTTCCGGGGGCTTTTTATTGCCTGTCTGCTAACACGCTTAAGCTGAAACGCATCAGCTTATGAACCTTCATTCTTGTTTCAGATCTCAATTTCATGTGCAAATTTTCCCTCAACCAAACAATTTTTGCGAAGCCGGGCACGTTACCATCTGCCATTTAGCCTCAAAAACGCTCAACTTGAAGGCTGTCACATTTTTCGCCTGACGGAGTTTGTAGGCTGAATTGCTTTTGGGCTAAATCAATTCAGCAAAAAGGGGTTATTGTGAAAAAATTACTCGCAACCGGGATCGTTCTGGGGCTTTTTTCGTGGCAAGCTGCTGCACAAACTATCGTGCTGACGGATGCTGAAGCCGGTACAGAACTGGGAAACTGGAAGACTGATAGCAAAAAGCTGAACATTGCGGGAACCGATTTCAGCATCGAACAAAAAGTGTTACACGGTGGCAAACAGGAAGGGTCAAAAGTTATTACCATTACCAGCAAGGGACTGACCATCGCTCTCAGCCCGACGCGCGGGATGGATTTATTGCACGTGACCGGCGATAACATTCGCTTAGGCTGGGATTCTCCGGTTCAGGAAGTGGTCAATCCTGCGTACATCAATCTTGAAAGCCGTAACGGCGTGGGCTGGCTGGAAGGTTTCAACGAAATGATGGTGCGTTGCGGCTTTGAATGGACCGGACATCCTGTTACTGCCGACGGCATGATTTATACGTTGCACGGCCGGGCAGGCAATACACCCGCCTCGAAAGTGGTGGTTGAGATCGCCGATAAAGCCCCTCATGAAATCACAGTGCGTGGCTTGCTGAAAGAAGATACCTTTAAGAAAGCCAAGCTGGAAACCTGGACTGAACTGCGTTACGTGCCGGGTAGCCATTCGTGGACTATTCACGACACCCTGACTAACCAGTCGGATTATCCGCACGACTATCAGATTATTTATCACAGTAATTTCGGTCAGCCGATCCTTGAGCAGGGTGCCCGTTTCATTGCGCCGCTGAAATCAATCTCTCCGTTCAATGATTACGCCAAAAAAGGTTTAGCAGACTGGCAGACTTACGCCGGGCCGACCAAAGGCTTTGATGAGATGGTCTTTAACATGGTGCCGCTGGCGGATGCGCAGGGTAAAACGATTGCCGGCGTAGTGAACAAAGCGGGGAACAAGGGCGCATCGATTGAATTCGATACCCATCAGTTGCCGCTGCTGACGCTGTGGAAAAATACCGACACCCTGAAGCAGGGTTACGTTACGGGTATCGAACCGGGTACTAACTATGCCTATCCGGTGACTATCGAACGTAAACAAGGCCGCGTGAAACAACTGCAACCCGGCCAGAGCACGGTCTTTGAGTTGAAATATTCACTTCTGCCGGATGCGCAGGCGGTGAAACAGCTTGAGGATCGGGTGAAAACACTTCAGGCAGATCATAAAACAGACGTGAACGAGACCCCTATCGCTGTTGAATAATCCGAGTTTAGGGCGCTGAGGCTGGCGCCCTTTTTTCTCTGTCTATACTTAACTCCACCAGGTATATACCCGAATAGCTGTACCCAGGGAGGAAATGATGGCGAAGAAACTGACACTCAGGCAGCAGGAAAAACTTTTTCGCGGACGTCAGCGGCAGAACTTTCAGGCCAGCAGTGCGCTTGATGGTTTGCAGGTTGAGGTTATCACGTTAGACAACGAACAAATTTCACAACGTCTCACCGAACTGAGGAAGCACTATGAACGATAAACTCGTGGCCGGTGCCGACCCTTATTATTATCCCGGCATCAATGTGCTCAAAAACCGGCTGGAAATACGTGAAGAGCATCGGCTGTTGCAGGCTGAACTGGCGTTTACTGCCCTGCGCGCGTCAGCGATGCCGCTTGGGCCTTCAGTGATGGGATTGCCGCATCTGTGTGCGGTGCATCTGTCCTTGTTCCAGGATATTTATACCTGGGCAGGCGAGTTCCGTGAGATTGATATTTATAAGGATGACACGCCGTTTTGCCATTTCGAATACATTGAAAAAGAGGGCAATGCGCTGATGCAGGAACTGGAAGAGGAGAAATTTCTGATCGGCTTACCGCTGGATAATCTTGCTGAGCGACTGGCTCATTATTATACCGGGCTGAATTTGCTGCATCCGTTCCGCACAGGGAATGGTCGTGCGCTGCGCATTTTTATCGAGCAACTGGTCATTCATGCTGGTTACGACATTGACTGGTCTAAAGTGGATCGGGAAAGCTGGCTGGCAGCCAATAAAACAGCGGTATTTGGTGATGAATCAGGGTTGGTGGCAATTTTTAATACCGTTGTCAGTGAAATCCCGGAAGAACATTAAGCGACAAAATACTGAGCCCGCGCTGAAAAATGCGTAGAATTGCCCGGTAAATTCTCCGACTTTTACCGGGTATACTATGCTGCTGCTGATCGACAATTACGATTCCTTCACCTACAACCTCTATCAATATTTTTGCGAGCTGGGCGCAGAAGTGAAAGTAATGCGTAACGATCAGCTTACCCTCTCCGACATTGAACAACTTTCTCCTTCACATCTGGTGATTTCTCCGGGCCCGTGTACGCCTGATCAGGCGGGCATATCCCTGCCCGCCATTGTCCATTTCTCCCACCGTTTACCGATTCTTGGCGTTTGCCTCGGGCATCAGGCGATGGCGCAGGCGTTCGGCGCGAAAATCGTCCGTGCGCGGCAGGCCATTCACGGCAAAACCTCACCTGTCCGCCATACCGGCAGAAGCGTCTTTACCGGGCTGAATAATCCGCTGACCGTGACGCGCTACCATTCTCTGGTGGTTGCGCCACAGACGCTGCCCGACTGTTTTGAGGTCACGGCATGGACAGAACGTAGTGGTGATCGCGACGACATTATGGGCATCATGCACAAAACCTTGCCCCTGCATGGCGTTCAGTTTCATCCTGAAAGCATTCTGAGCGAGCAGGGGCACCAGCTTCTGGATAATTTCCTTAAAATCTAATCAGTTAATATTGCTGAAAAAATTACTTCCGCCTCGGGTGCGATTTTCGTTTGCCTGTCTGTGATTTTTTATGCATATTTTGTGATTATATTTTCATATTAATGGCAGCGGGGAGACGAGTAATGTCAGAAAAATCAGCGGTAGATCGGGGTACATTTGATAAAGTCATTTTACCGGTTTATTCACCGGCGAAATTCATTCCGGTGAAAGGTAAAGGCAGTCGCGTCTGGGATCAGCAAGGGAATGAATATGTTGATTTCGCAGGGGGCATTGCTGTGACAGCGCTCGGGCATTGCCATCCGACACTGGTGAAAGCGTTGCATGAGCAGGGCGAAACCCTCTGGCATGTCAGTAATGTATTTACCAATGAACCCGCCCTGCGACTGGCGCAGAAGCTGATCGATGCCACTTTTGCCGACCGTGTATTTTTCGCTAACTCCGGCGCTGAAGCCAACGAAGCGGCTTTTAAACTGGCGCGTTACTATGCTTCACACCGTCACAGCCCGTACAAAAGTAAGATCATCGCTTTCCATAACGCCTTCCATGGTCGCACGTTGTTCACGGTTTCCGTGGGTGGCCAGCCGAAATACTCCGACGGCTTCGGCCCGAAACCCGCTGACATTGTGCATGTGCCATTCAACGATCTGGATGCCGTAAAGGCGGTGATCGACGACCACACCTGCGCCATTGTGGTTGAGCCGGTGCAGGGGGAGGGCGGCGTTACCCCCGCTACCCAGGCGTTTCTGCAAGGCCTGCGCGAGCTTTGTGACAAACATCAGGCGCTGCTGGTTCTGGATGAAGTACAAAGCGGTATGGGACGCAGCGGCAAGCTGTTCAGCTATATGCACTACGGCGTGACGCCCGATATTCTGACCACAGCCAAAGCGCTCGGCGGCGGTTTCCCGGTCAGTGCCATGCTGGCAACTGAAGAAGTGGCTTCCGTTATGGAGCCGGGCAAACACGGCACCACCTACGGCGGCAACCCGCTGGCCTGTGCGGTGGCTGAAGCTGCGCTGGATATCATCAATACACCTGACGTACTGGCTGGCATCAACGAACGCCGCGAGAAATTCATCAGCGCGCTGGATGCCATCAATCAGAAATATCACATCTTCAACGAGTTCCGTGGTCAGGGGCTGCTGATCGGCGCCGAGCTTGCCGATGCGTATAAAAACCGTGCCGGAGAATTCCATGCCGCCGCCGCAGAAGCCGGGCTGATGATGCTGGTCGCCGGACCAAACGTGATGCGGTTTGCGCCTTCACTGGTGATTGATTTCGCTGACATCAGCGAAGGGATGGAAAGGTTTGAGAAGGCGGTGGGGAAAGTTTGTGGGGGGTGATCCCCACGGCCCCGTCTTTAAACGCTTGATCGAGAAAATTTCGGTTTCTCACTAACATTTATCACATGGCCTCTCGCGCCGAAACCGACCAAGAGGGCTATGACGAGCCCTCTTTGGT
>NZ_JAFMOS010000388.1 GCF_019049755.1 Rahnella perminowiae | reverse complement strand
TTACTAAACCCGCTGATTTTGTACTGAATTATTTTCATCTCTGTAAACTTTTGAGACACATTATCTCTGTCGCTTTCCTCTTGAAAATAAAAGTATTAGCGGCCTCTTGCTGATTTATCCTTCCCCGGTTCCGCCACTTCAGTTTAATGCCAGATATCCTTTAATAACCTTTTCCTGCAAAAGAAATCACTATGCGCAATGAACGGATTATTACCTGGTCGTTCATGACCGGGCTTGTGGTGGGTGTCATCGGGCTGGCGTATCTGCTGCTGGGCGTCTGGCTGGCGGCTATCGGCGGCTCACCCTGGTATGTGGTTTTTGGCACCGGCTATCTGATCAGCGGCATTTTTATCGCGCGCCGTCATGGCAGCGGGATCTGGCTCTATTTGCTGACATTTCTGGTTTGTTGCATCTGGTCGGTATGGGAAGTCGGCCTGGATGGCTGGCAACTGATGCCGCGTTTGTTTGTGATGGCATTGTTAGGCATCTGGTGCAGCCTGCCCTTGATCACCCGTCAGGTGATGGCAACGCGGGGCAATCACCACGCCGGTACACTGGCCGGGCTGGTGTACGTGGTGGCGATTGCGGGCATTTTTTATACTGGCTGGCAGGTGACCGGGTCACGTTTTGTGCATTATCAGCCCGTTCCCGCACAGACAGGGGCAGCACAGACCACCTCACCGGAAAGTAACGACTGGCGCTTTTATGGCCGGACAGAAGCCGGGCAGCGTTATTCACCGCTGACGCAAATTACCCCCGCTAATGTCAGCCAGCTTAAACCTGCCTGGGAGTTTCACACCGGTGATGTGATGAGGAAGGGTGAGGATAAAGCCGGACGCGAATTTAATTTCGAAGTGACCCCCATCAAAGTCGGGAATACGCTGTTTATCTGTACGCCGCACCGCGAAGTGATTGCACTCAACGCCACGACGGGCACTCAGCGATGGAAATTCGATCCTAAAACTGACACCTCAGCCAATGAGTACCTGGCGTGTCGTGGCGTGGCATACAGCCAGTCAGCCGATGATAAAATATGTCCGGAAAAAATCATCGCGACCACCAGTGCCGCGCGGATGGTAGCACTGAATGCGCAAACCGGTCAGCCGTGTTCCTCCTTTGGCGATAACGGTTTTGTCAGCCTGACTGACCATATGGGCGATGTGCCACCGGGCTTCCATTTCATTACTTCGCAGCCGATGGTGATGGACGGACACATTGTGCTGGGCGGCTGGATTTATGACAACCAGTCTACCGGTGAACCTTCCGGCGTCGTCCGGGCTTACGATGCAAATACCGGCCAGCTTGCATGGGCATGGGATATGGGCCGGGATCCGCAGAATGCACCGCTCAAACCGGGTGAGGTTTATACCCGTGGTACGCCCAACGGCTGGGGAACCTATACCGGCGATCCGAAACTGGGTCTGGTTTATATTCCGCTCGGCAATGCGACGCCGGATTATTACGGTGCCGGACGCCGTCCGTTTGACGAAAAATATTCGAGTTCTGTTGTCGCGCTGGATATTCAGACCGGTGAGGAACGCTGGCATTTCCAGACGGTGCATCACGATGTCTGGGACTTTGATGTACCGATCGGACCGACGCTGGTGGACTTGCCCTCGCCGGACGGGACGACGGTGCCGGCGCTGGTGCAGACCACCAAAATGGGACAGCTGTTCCTGCTCGACCGGCGTACCGGAAAACCGCTGGCGCAGGTAAACGAAAAACCGGTGCACACCTCTCCCTCTTTGCCGGGCGAACATCTTTCGCCAACGCAGCCGGATTCTGCTGGCATGCCCAATCTTTCTCCGCCAGATTTGAAAGAAACTGACGCGTGGGGCGCAACACCCATTGATCAGTTGTATTGCCGGATCCAGTTCAAAAGTGCGCGCTATCAGGGACAGTTCACCCCGCCAGCGGAGGGTAAATCCATTGCTTATCCGGCCTTCGACGGTGTCATGGACTGGTACGGTGCTTCGGTAGATCCGATCCGCCATGTGCTGATTGCCAACACCAGTTACATCCCGTTCACAATGGAAGTGAAAAAATCAGCCGATGCGATCAAGGAAGGGCTGATGCACAAATGGGCCGGATGGAACAGTAATCAGCCTTATCCCAAACCCAAAGAGTTCTCCGTTGGCCCGCAATATGGCACGCCGTGGGCGGCCATCGTCAAACCGTGGCTGGGCTTTCTGCAGGCACCGTGTAATGCGCCACCGTGGGGAAAACTGGTTGCGGTTGATCTGACCACCCGAAAAATTGCCTGGGAAAGGCCGGCGGGAACCACCAGAGACATGAACATTTTCGGCACACATACTAATGTGCCATTGCCAACAGGCATTTTCATGATGGGCGGTAATGTTATTACTCAAAGCGGGCTGATTTTCACCGGAGCCACGGCAGACAATTATTTCCGCGCATTCGACGAAACGACGGGTAACGAACTCTGGCGTGCGCGACTTCCGGCGGGGGGGCAGGCGACGCCGATGACATATACCGGCGATGATGGACGACAGTTTGTGGTGATTGCCGCCGGCGGACACGGCGGGCTGGGGACGACGTCCGGTGATGCGCTGGTGGCGTATGCATTACCTGCAAGATAGTTTTGACTCCGGAATGCGGGATATTCAGAACAGTCTGATGATGCCCACAGGCTGTCCAGGATGGTCTATTTTTAAGGTTCCTTCATTTCTAAAATAAGGAGTGTTTATGAACAATAAAACAATCCCGACATCCCTCAATGAACCTCATGTTGATGCGTATCCGACCCCCCCGTTTGAGCATCAGAAACAACCCTTCCCCGGGCTGGCCAGCAAAATGAATCCTGTCCCCGATCACGGCGAAAAAACTTACAAAGGCAGTGCCCGGCTGGAGGGGCGTAAGGCGCTAATCACCGGCGGTGATTCCGGAATTGGCCGTGCGGTGGCGATCGCGTTCGCCCGCGAAGGTGCGCAGGTCGCCATCAATTACCTGCCCGACGAAGAGGCCGATGCCAAAGAGGTGGTCGATCTGCTGTGGGCAGAAGGGCGGAAAGTGGTCGCCATTCCGGGGGATATCCGCGATGAAAAATTCTGTCAGCAACTGGTGAAGGAAGCGCAAGAAAAGCTCGGCGGGCTGGATCTGCTCGTCAATAATGCCGGTCGTCAGCAGTTCTGTGATTCGATTAAGGATCTGACCACCGAGGCATTTGACGCCACGTTCAAAACTAACGTGTACGCCATGTTCTGGATAACTAAAGCGGCGCTGGAATTCATACCGCGCGGCGGTGCGATCATTAACACGACTTCGGTTCAGGCGTTTTCACCGAGTGATAATTTGCTCGATTACTCCTCCACCAAAGCCTCGATCATGGCTTTCACCAAAGCGCTGGCCAAACAGCTGGCGAATGACGGAATTCGGGTGAACGGTGTTGCGCCGGGGCCGTACTGGACGCCGTTACAAATTTCCGGCGGACAGCCTCAGGAAAAAATCGAATCCTTTGGTCAACAGGCACCGCTGAAACGTCCGGGGCAGCCTGCGGAAATCGCCCCGTTGTACGTGACGCTGGCCTCAAATGAAAACAGTTATGCCTCAGGGCAGGTCTGGTGTTCTGATGGCGGTACCGGCACGGTCTGATTACCGGTCGGAAACGCCAAAGCCCGTCATATGACGGGCTTTTTTCATTCAGGCAAACATCTGCCAGTGCTGCTGGTATTGCCCCGTCATACATCATTACGCTGCTAATGAATTCGTCATAACTCTTCATCTTTACTAATCTTTTACAGGTACGCCTGAGGGGGGCCGCGCTTTTAACGCGGTCAGCTATGGATAAGTTAAGGAGAAGAACATGCAAACGCAGCCGATTTCAGCGCGCCGGGGTGTCGCAACGGCGCTGTACGAATTGTTAAATCCCATTCCTCTTGGTTTCTTTGTCGCAGCCTGGATCTTCGACATCCTCTATATGAAGACTTTCATCACGATGTGGACTGACGCTGCCAGCTGGCTGATTGTGCTCGGGCTGATCATTGCCATTATTCCCCGGCTGATCAACGTGGTGCAGGTATGGGCAGGGCGCAATACGCCTGCCGGTTCGCCGTTAAAAACCCATTTCTGGCTGAATCTGGTGGCCGTGGTGCTGGCTATTTTCAATGCCTTTATTCACAGCCGTGATGCTTATGCGGTTGTACCAATGGGGGTCACGCTTTCTTCGCTGGTGGTGGTGTTGCTGCTGGTGGGAAATGTCCAGCTCGCGTTACGTGCACGCACAGTATAAGGAGATAAAACCATGAAAAATCACCAACGCGCGTTACTCGCACTGACGCTCGTCGCATTACTGAGCAGTTGTGATGACAGTTCACAAATCGACCCGAAGAAACAAACCGGTGCGGATCCTGAACTGCCGAAAGCGCAAAACTTCCTGCTGCCACCCATGAAAGTGCCACAAGGCATACCGTGGAAAACCGGTGAAATGCCGAAAGTGGCAGACGGGCTAAAGATCGAAAAAATCGCGGAAGGGCTTAAGCACCCGCGTCAGGTGTATGTGTTGCCGAATAACGATGTGCTGGTTGCGGAATCTAATGGTCCGGCGAAAAAACTCATCTTCAGGCCGAAAGAGTTAATTATGGGGATGGTGCAGAAATCCTCCGGTAAAGGCGGCGAAGGCGGTAACCGTATTACGTTGCTGCGCTATACCGGCGGTAAATGGGAGAAACATCCGTTTATTGCCCGTGTAAATTCACCGTTCGGTATTCAGCTGACCGGTAATACGTTATGGGTCGCCAGCGCGGACAGCCTGATTAAATACCCTTATCAGCAAGGTGAAACGCAGATCACCGCACCGGGTGAGGTGGTGACAGCATTGCCAGGCTGGCCTATCAACCATCACTGGACTAAATCCCTGCTGGCGAGTCCGGACGGCAGCAAATTGTACGTCGGGGTCGGTTCCAACAGCAATATCACTGAAAACGGTATCGGTGCAGAAGACCGGCGCGCGGCCATTCTGGAAGTGGATGCCGCAACCGGTGCCAGCCGTATTTACGCCAGCGGATTGCGCAATCCGACCGGTCTGCAATGGGAGCCACAAAGCGACAAGCTGTGGGCAGTGGTTAATGAACGCGACGAAATCGGCTCCGACCTGGTGCCCGATTACATGACCTCTGTGCAAGAGCACGGTTTCTATGGCTGGCCTTACAGCTACTACGGACAACATGTGGATGAGCGCGTCAAACCACCGCGTCCGGATCTGGTCGAAAAAGCCATCAAACCGGATTATGCCATCAGTTCACATGTTGCCCCGCTCGGGTTGCTGTTCTATACCGGCGACAATATGCCGCAATATCGCGGTGGCGCGTTTGTGAGTGAACACGGCAGCTGGAACCGCAAACCGCTGAACGGTTATCAGGTGATGTGGGTAAAATTTGAAAATGGTAAACCCGTCGGGCTGCCACAGCCGGTGGTGACCGGATTCCTCACCGATGATCAGAAACATGTTCGCGGTTTACCGGTCGGACTGGCAATGGATAAACAGGGCGGAGTGCTGATCGCCGACGATGCAGGTAACAGCATCTGGCGTGTCAGCAAGGCGGAGTAAATGCGGAGTATTCCTATTTTTAAAAGGCAAGGGCTGCAGGCTCGCGAAGAAGATAAAGCTGGCTATGATTAATGCATCTGTACCTCGCTACAGATAACCACTGCTTTTTATTATTCCTGTCTGTGTGATTGCCCGCTGTTTGCCTGCGGGCTTTTTTTTGCCGGCAATATTTTGATAGAGAGTGAGTTCAGAATTAGCAATAAGATTATTCTAATTATGCTATATTTGAAGGATTCACTTTCCTTTTGTGCAGAGCGCATCACATGCCGGATATTAATATTGTTTGCGAGCAATGCGGATCAGATCGTTTCGTCGCCGCAGTGAATACGCCCCTGGCAGAAACCGTACATTCTCTGGTTTGCGCCGCATGTCAGCATCCGGTGCCTGTAGATGAGGTCGTTATTTTCAGGGAAGGCATGTATATCAGCGGTTCCTATGACACCTTTCCTACTGAACCCGGTAAATTGTATGATTACGATATCTGCCGGTTCAAACCGCTTAACCGGCAGATACTTCTCTAGAAACGCCGCACGGACAGCGACAGTAAGCGGGGGGGCCGTGTTATTCATCTCCCGCTTCTTCATGCTGATTGTTTATGTCCCCCCGTCCTGCAATTTTCTTATTTTATTGGCTGACTTCAGAGACTGATTGAGATCCTGGATGCGTTTCATGGTTTTCATGGTTCGCGATGCGGTGGCCGAGGCAACGGATAAAATCAGCATTTCCAGACACACCAGTACCGTACCATGGAGTGGCATTCTGCCATTCTCACCCCCGCGCGGAATAGTGATGACAATGTCAGCCTGTTTCGCAAAAAAAGAATCACTGGCGTTGGTCAGTAAAATGAGGGGGATACTCAGACGCTTTGCTTCCTGTATTGCCGTTCTGCCTTCGCGATGAGCACTCTTCTGCGCCATCATAATCAGGACATCACCCCGCTGCAGATTGATCAGTTGTTCCGCCAGCGCAATGCCTGAGCGGTTAAGTGACACTGCGGGAATGCCGATTCGGGTAAAGAGCCTGGCGCTGTAGTCCGCTAAAATACCGGAAGCGTTAAGACCAAACACCGCCACCTGACGTGCATTAATCAGCAAGGCGATAGCCTCAGAAATAGCCTGACGGTTAGCTGGCTGCGCCAGCGTGTCACAGGCACGCTTATGCCCGTCAAGAACGAAGTCGATGCCCGAATTGATATCACTGGCCAGCTCACTGACCGTGGTAATCATTTTCTCTTCTGAATTAACCGCTGTGCCAAACCAGGCTTCCAGCGTTTTCTTCATATCGCGTAAACCCGCAAAACCGAGCGCCTGAACGGCGCGGACTACAGTGGCATCTGAAACCTCTGTCGCGGTTGCAATATCCATTGCTGTTGCTTCCAGCACCGATTCACGATGGTTGTATATATAAGACGCAACGGTTTGTAAGCCGGGGGAAAGTGAGGAGATACGTGCACGGTAACGTTCACCGAAGACATCAATACGTTTTTTTACCGGAGTCGCCGCCATTTGTTTTTACCGATCCTTGTCGTTTTTACCCTTTACCCGGTTTTATCATATTCACAATGTAGTGTTTTTATG
>NZ_JAFMOS010000389.1 GCF_019049755.1 Rahnella perminowiae | reverse complement strand
ATCCACGCTACCAGTTAATTTCTATCATCATCACTTATGAGGTTCAAAGCTAGTTGAGTTTGCCAAATCTGCGTGATTTTATTAATATTCGACAAAACTAACTCTTTCATCAAGTCAGCATCGTTAATTATCTCTTGAGTTGTTCCCTCTGGCACTGCAGGAGGCAAATATACGCCATTTGATAATGAATATCCGATACCAATTACTGCCCCATCATCATTTAATACAGCATATTCATCATGCATATTCCTCTACGATAACGCACCCATTTGCACCTTTACTCCCCCGAATGACGCTTGACCAGACGTACTACCTGCTCCACCGCCACCCAAAGGCCAGCAAGGTGATCTGAAAACTACTGGCACAGCCCGACCATCCCGAGTTTGTTACGGCGGATATGAACGCCCCCGCGAACATGCCGCTCGAGTGGAATGCAGCACTTCCACTGCGCACTTTTCTACTGCGCCAAAGTCACAAAGACCGAACGTGATGAGGGGATGGAAAGATTTGTTCCGGTCACTGCGTCTGAAATGACCGGCGGCCGTGTTGAGGGCGCAGATCGGAAAGCATAATCGTTTTGTTTTTGTTCACACAACGAGTTGCACCCGACCAGACGGATCGGTAACTGCAGAAATAAGGAAGATGCGGGTGGATAGTAATAAGGCTTGGAAGTCGGCTTTAATGCGAGCAGGTATTGAGAATTTTCGTTTTCACGATTTGCGGCATACATGGGCGAGCTGGTTAATTCAGTCCGGCGTTCCGCTATCGGTATTACAAGAAATGGGCGGCTGGGAAAGTATTGAAATGGTGCATAGGTATGCCCACCTTGCGCCAAGTCATTTAACCGAACATGCTGCCCAAATAGATTCAATATTTAATGAACATGTCTCAAATATGTCCCACTCGGTAAAACCTGGTGCAGTGGATAATATCTAACACGTTGAATTTATTGGTGGGTCGTGGCGGGTTCGAACCGCCGACCAATTGATTAAGAGTCAACTGCTCTACCGACTGAGCTAACGACCCAACGGGACGGATTATTCTCCTCTATCCGGATGATGTCAAACGCTTATTCATGCTTTATTGACAGTTAATACGCGTCATATTTGTGAAGCCCATCACGTCCAAAAACGGTATTATTGCCGCCATCCTGGAAGATATTTGATTAATTAACACTCAGTTATCCGCGATGTAAAAATTACGATACATTTTTTTCTTCGGCATTTTTCATGCCAGTTATAATAAATGCACGCTTAACATTACTATTACACACTTCACACACGCTATCGTTCCAGCCGTGGTGAACACAGAGCCATTCAGAGCTTAAGAAATTGACGTAAATGAATGCGATATGGCGGAGTTCATACGCAAAAAAGCAAAAAACAGGAATCAATACAACATGCAAGAAGAGTCAAAAATCCTCGTCCAGCCGGGGGAAGAGAACGCAGAAGGTTTGCGGCGAAATCTCTCTAACCGTCACATCCAGCTGATTGCCATTGGCGGTGCTATCGGTACCGGCCTGTTTATGGGCTCAGGCAAAACCATCAGCCTGGCAGGTCCGTCCATCATCTTCGTCTATATGATCATCGGCTTTATGCTGTTTTTCGTCATGCGTGCGATGGGTGAATTGTTACTGTCCAATCTCGAATATAAATCTTTCAGCGACTTTGCCGCCGATTTACTGGGCCCGTGGGCCGGGTATTTCACCGGCTGGACCTACTGGTTTTGCTGGGTGGTCACGGGTATCGCTGACGTCGTGGCGATTACCGCCTACGCACAGTTCTGGTTCCCCGGCCTCTCGCAATGGGTCGCCTCGCTGATCTGCGTGCTGGTGCTGCTGAGCCTGAATCTCGCTACCGTGAAAATGTTTGGTGAAATGGAGTTCTGGTTCGCGATGATCAAAATCGTCGCCATTGTCGGGCTGATCATCGCCGGGCTGGTGATGGTGCTGACTCACTTCCAGACGCCAACCGGCACCGTCGCGTCATTCAGCAACCTGTGGAATGATGGCGGATTCTTCCCGAAAGGTGTCAGCGGTTTCTTTGCCGGTTTCCAGATCGCCGTGTTTGCGTTTGTCGGCATCGAACTGGTCGGCACCACCGCCGCCGAAACTAAAGATCCGCAGAAATCCCTGCCGCGTGCCATCAACGCTATCCCTTTGCGCATCATCATGTTCTATGTGTTCTCGCTGATCATGATTATGTCGGTGACGCCCTGGAGCCATGTGGTGGCAGATAAGAGCCCGTTTGTTGAACTGTTTGTGCTGGCCGGTCTGCCGGCGGCGGCGAGCATCATCAATTTTGTGGTACTGACCTCTGCTGCCTCTTCAGCTAACAGCGGCGTATTCTCCACCAGCCGCATGCTGTTTGGTCTGGCACAGGAAGGCAACGCGCCGAAAGCATTCGGTAAGCTCTCTTCCCGCGCAGTGCCGTCGAACGGCCTGACCTTTTCGTGTATCTGTCTGCTCGGCGGTGTGGTGCTGATTTACCTGATCCCGAATGTGGTGACGGTCTTCACACTGGTCACCACCGTTTCTGCGATCCTGTTTATGTTCGTCTGGACCATCATCCTCTGCGCTTACCTGGTCTACCGCCGTAAACGTCCGCAACTGCACGAAGCATCAATCTACAAAATGCCGCTCGGCAAACTGATGTGTTGGGTCTGTATGGCATTCTTTGCTTTTGTTCTGGTACTGCTGACCTTGCAGGATGATACGCGACAGGCGCTGTTGGTCACGCCGCTGTGGTTTGTGATCCTGGGGATAGGCTATGGGTTGCGCAGCCGCAGTCGTAAAGCCTGAATGATGAACTCATGATGTCAAAAAGGAGCCATCTGGCTCCTTTTTGTTTTAATCAACGTCCAGTGCCTGCCTGAACTGCTCCCACATTTTTGTGGCAGACGGTCTGGCCGACGCCACTTTCACCGGCAGTGCCGGCGGCGCACCGGCTTTCATATCGCCGAGATCGAATACAAACGTGTAATCAGGTTCCTGCCCCATGCGTAAGTCACTGACCAGAATATGGCCGCCCTGCTCTTTAACGCTGAAAAAACCGTGGCTGAACCAGGCGACACGCGCCAGAAACGGGTTATCTTTGTGGGCTTCATACAATGCCTCACCGCGGGGATAGAAGCGGAAACGGATCGGTGAATCCGGATGCAGCAATGAGGTGAAACCTTCGCCGTAACTGTCTTTACTCATCACGACCACACGCCACACCAGCGAATTGAGGGGTGTCGGCGTGACCAGAACCTGCGTACTGTCAATATTTTGCCGTTGCAGCTCTGTACCGACATGCCGTGTCACCTGATATTGTTCAATCATAGTACAAGCCAGATACAGGCAACTGATGCCCAGTAACACGTTATTCCACATAATGCCGCGCTGCTGCTCGCGATACAGCGCCAGACCAACACCGGTAATCAGCGGCAGGGTATAGAGCGGATCGATAATAAAAATGCTGCCGACCGCAAAAGGATAATGCGTAAAAGGGATACCGAGTTGGGTGCCGTAAACCGTCATCACATCCAGCAGCGGATGGGTGATCAGAGCCAGCCAGACAGTTCCCCACCAGCGCCGGAAATGTTGCCCGGCGCTGAACAGTTTGGCCATCAGCCAGGCCATCAGCGGAGATATCAGCGTCAGATAAAACAACGCATGGCTTTCGGTGCGGTGCAGGGTCATATTGCTGATGACATCACCGTGATCGTAAAACACATCCAGATCGGGCAAGGTTCCGCAGACCGCGCCAGCCAGTGCAGATTTCCATACCGGCGCACGTTTGCCCATCACCGCAATGCCCACTGCAGCGCCAAGCACTAATTGTGAAACTGAATCCATTCTGCCCCCTTAAGCCCGAAGCTGAATGCCTTCGGTAATAATGCGCTGCACATTACACACGGTTTGTTCAAAGAATTCAGGATCACTGAGCGTTTTACCGGTGATGGCTTCGACCTGTACCCCGAAATCGGCGTAGTGCTGCGTGGTCGCCCACAGCATAAAAATCAGCTGCATCGGATCAACCGGCGCGATCAGTTCTGCTTTAATCCAGCCGCGGATCACATCCGATTTATCTTCCACCAGCGTTTTCAGGCTGCCGCCCAGCTCCTGTTTCAGCAGCGGTGCACCCTGTACCATCTCGAGACAAAACAGCCTGGATGCCTGCGGGTGATCGCGGGAAACACACAGCTTCAGGCGGATATATTCACGGATAGCTTCCAGCGGATGCTGATCAGATTGCAACGCTTTCAGCGGTGCCAGCCAGATATCCAGCAATCCTTTGAGCACGGCGATATACAAATCTTCTTTTGACGGGAAGTAATACAGCAGATTGGTTTTGGACACATCGGCACGCTCGGCAACCTGATCCAGACTGGTGCCATGCATGCCGTACAACGAGAAAAACTCAAGTGCCGCTGCCATGATATTGCCACGTTTGGCAGCGACTGCCCGCGAACGTCGCGTCGGGGCTTTCGTCGCCGGCTGGCGGGATTTCTTCTCTCCGGCGTCAGCCTGCACAGATTCGACCAATGGCTTCACAATGTCTCCCTGAGACGAATAGCAAGGCTGAAATCATAGCAAATGGCGATACAAGCGACTATCGCTATGCATCCCGGTGATTGCAGTAACACCCACGACAACAATCAGTAACCACAAAGAGTTATGAATTTAACAAATTTGCACCATTTCCGTTCAATCCTGCCTGATAAATGTGCAGCCATTTTTGACCATATGGTCTGAAACAGACCATTTGCTCTACCAAAAACCAACACCGAAATTTAACTCACTGATAATTAAAAAGATTAAAAAACTGGCATCCCGCTTGCAATACCCATCATGAATTCCTTCCTTCGCGTTGCATCATGAGGTGAGCTATGAAAATCGGTGTCTTCATTCCTATCGGCAACAACGGCTGGTTAATTTCAGAAACTGCGCCGCAGTACAAACCCACCTTCGAACTGAACAAAACCATCGTGCAGAAAGCGGAGCACTATCATTTTGATTTCGCGCTGTCGATGATCAAACTGCGCGGCTTCGGCGGCAAAACCGAATTCTGGGAACACAATATGGAGTCGTTCACGCTGATGGCCGGTCTGGCCGCCGTGACTTCCCGCATTCAGCTGTATGCCACCGCCGCCACGCTGGTGATGCCACCGGCAATCGTTGCGCGCATGGCCGCTACCATTGATTCCATCTCCAACGGCCGTTTCGGCGTAAACGTCGTCACCGGCTGGCAGAAACCCGAATACGAACAAATGGGCATGTGGCCGGGCGATGATTATTTCAGTCGCCGCTATGACTACCTGACCGAATACGTCAGCGTATTGCGCGATCTGTGGGGAACCGGTCACTGCACGCTTGACGGCGAATTCTTCAAAATGGACGACTGCCGCGTCAGCCCGCGTCCGCAGAGTGAAATGAAAGTCATCTGTGCCGGGCAAAGTGATGCCGGCATGGCGTTCTCCGCTAAACACGCGGACTTCAACTTCTGCTTCGGCAAAGGCGTCAACACGCCAACCGCCTTTGCGCCCACCGCTGCCCGCATGAAAACGGCGGCTGAAGCTGAAAACCGCGATGTTTCCTCTTATGTGCTGTTTATGGTGATTGCCGACGAAACCGACGCCGCCGCCCGCGCTAAATGGGATTTGTATAAATCCGGAGCTGACGCCGATGCGCTGGCATGGCTCACCGATCAGAGCAGCAAAGACACCAAATCCGGCAGCGATACCAATGTCCGCCAGATGGCCGACCCGACCTCCGCCGTGAATATCAACATGGGTACCCTGGTCGGTTCTTATGCCAGCGTGGCCAGAATGCTCGACGAAATCGACACCGTGCCCGGGGCCGGCGGCGTGCTGCTGACCTTTGATGATTTCGTGGAAGGCATCGAAAACTTTGGCCGCTACATCCAGCCATTAATGAAAACCCGCCAGCACATCGGCACTGAGCAGAAAGAGGTCGCATGATGAACGTTGTTGAGAATCAAACTGTGGTCCGCCGCGACCCCCACAATACCGGCGAGGAAACGATCCTCACAGCACGCCCTGAAGCCATTGCTTTCACGCCGCAGCAAACGGCGCTGATTGTGGTGGATATGCAAAATGCCTATGCCTCACAAGGCGGCTATCTGGATCTGGCCGGTTTTGATGTCTCCGCTACCGCGCCGGTGATTGCCAATATTAAAGTGGCGATTGCCGCCGCCCGCGCCGCTGGCATTAAAGTGATTTTCTTCCAGAACGGCTGGGACAATCAATACGTCGAAGCCGGTGGTGCCGGTTCGCCGAACTTCCACAAATCCAACGCACTGAAAACGATGCGCAAGCGTCCGGAATTGATGGGCAAACTGCTGGCGAAAGGTGACTGGGATTATGACCTGGTCGATGAACTACAGCCGCAACCCGGCGATATCGTACTGCCCAAACCGCGCTACAGCGGCTTCTTCAATACCCAGCTCGACAGTCTGCTGCGCAGCTACGGTATCCATCATCTGGTATTTACCGGTATCGCCACCAACGTCTGCGTGGAGTCCACGCTGCGCGACGGATTCTTCCTGGAATATTTTGGCGTGGTGCTTGAAGACGCCACCCATCAGGCCGGACCGGAGTTTGCGCAAAAAGCCGCGATTTATAACATTGAAACTTTCTTTGGCTGGGTCTCCAGCGTGCGCAATTTCTGCGACGCCGTGGGTTATAAAACTGAACAAAACGCGGCCTGACCGCTTTCTTAAAAGGACAATTGACGATGCCTAAAAGTGCCATTATTCCGGCTGGCAGCGGCGTTCCGCTGGCTCCTTTTGTTCCGGGTACCCTCGCCGACGGCGTGGTATACGTTTCCGGCACGCTGCCATTTGATAAAGACAATAACGTCGTACATGTCGGCGATGCCGCTGCACAAACCCGTCACGTACTGGAGATCATCAAAAACGTGATTGAAACGGCGGGCGGCACAATGGATGACGTCACCATGAACTCGATTTTCATCACTGACTGGGCGAACTACGGTGCCGTTAATCAGGTTTACGCTGAATACTTCCCGGGCGAAAAACCGGCACGGTTCTGCATTCAGTGCGGGCTGGTGAAACCGGATGCGCTGATCGAAATCGCCTCCGTGGCGCATATCGGTAAATAATCATTTTGCAACAACCTGTCCTGAACACCTTGAGGAATCAGCATGTATTACCAGGTATTGGGGAAAAAAAATGCCGATGCGGAAACCGTCGTGCTCTCATCGGGGCTGGGGGG
>NZ_JAFMOS010000390.1 GCF_019049755.1 Rahnella perminowiae | reverse complement strand
CGCAAAGTCAGTCAAAATGCCTATGTCACCCATTCGATAAAAAAGGTATGTTAGCCACCCAAAGTGGTCATTGCCCGCAAGCAAACAAATAAAAACGATGAAGGGCGAATCAACCAAGGACAATTCATGAACGACCTGCTGGATTTTTTCGACACAATTCTCTGGAGTTCGATCCTGATTTACCTGCTGTGCGGCACCGGCATTTACCTCACGTTCCGGCTTGGCTTTATTCAGTTCCGTCATTTTGGCCACCTTTTCTCCTCCACACTTTATAAACAAAAACACACCACGAGAGGTATTTCCCCGTGGCAGTCGCTGTGTCTGAGCCTTGCATCGCGTATTGGTACCGGCAACCTCACCGGTGTCGCCATCGCCATTACGCTGGGCGGCCCCGGCGCAATCTTCTGGATGTGGATAATTGCGGTTTTCAACATGGCGACGGCAATGATAGAAAACACGCTGGCGCAGGTTTACAAAGGCAATACAGCTCAGGGGAAATTTCGTGGTGGTCCGGCGGATTACATGGAAAAAGGGTTGGGAATGCGCTGGATGGGTGTCCTGTTTTCTTCACTGATGGTGATTTCCTGTGGCTTTATTTTCAGTGCATTACAGGCTAATTCCATTGCGCAGGCCTCTTTTCACCTTCTGCATATACCGGCACTGGTTACCGCCTGCATTTTATCCGCACTGATCGCAATACTGATCTTCGGCGGTATACGGGCAATAACCGGGCTTACAAAATGGCTGATGCCGATGATGGCCTTCGCGTATCTGTTGCTGGCCATCTGGGTCATTGGTCATCAAGTTGAAAGATTGCCCCAGGTGCTGGTGCTGGTATTCAAAAGTGCCTTTGGCATACAGCAGGCGGCATCCGGCGCACTGGCATATGGCATAACACAGGCCATCACACAGGGAATGCAGCGCGGCGCTTTTGCCAGCGAGGCCGGTGTCGGTTCTTCACCCAATGCAGCGGCGATGGCCGGCGTCAGCCATCCGGCCATGGCGGGATTCAGTCAGATGTTTGCAGTCTTTATCGATACCATGGTGATTTGTACTGCCACTGCGCTGATCATCCTGACGTCAGGAACCCTTGTTCAACCTGACGCTGCAACCGGTATCCGGCTGATACAACAATCGATTATGCCGGTGACCGGAAGCTGGAGCCATGTGGTTCTGGCCATACTGGTCTTCTCTTTTGCATTTACGTCGATTGCCGGAAACTATGCCTATGCCGAAAACAATCTGAATTTCTTTCACCGTTCTTCACCTCTGAAATTAATGATTTTCAGGTTACTGGTCATCGCCATGGTGTTCTGCGGATGTCTGCTGGAAATTCAGTTGTTATGGAAGCTGGCTGATATCTTTATGGCATTGATGGCAATACTCAATCTCACCGCATTGCTGCTGCTCTCGGGAATTGCGGTCAGCGTGGTGAAAGATTATGAACGTCAGCGACGTATGGGGAAAATACCGGTGTTTAACCCTGACAATTACCCTGAATTACGCGGCCAGATCCAGCCTGGTGTCTGGGATAAAAAAATGCCTCCGCGCTGACGTTGTCTGCTTTTACCTATCGATATCATGCCTCCATCGCCGTGGCTTTTTTGCTACAGTGAGGCCACAAAGATTCCTGAATGTGAACCGTCACTGACCAACGGACGAGACTATGTTAACCATTATTTCACCTGCCAAAACGCTCGATTACGAAAGCCCGCTTGCGACAACGCGCTACACTCAACCGGAGTTGCTGGATAAATCCAGCCAGCTGATCACCGTGGCACGTAAAATGTCCCCGGCGCAAATCTCTTCACTGATGGGGATCAGCGATAAACTGGCCCATCTCAACGCAGAACGTTTCAATGACTGGCAGCCGGATTTCACACCGGAAAATGCGCGTCAGGCTTTGCTGGCCTTTAAAGGTGATGTTTATACGGGCCTGCAGGCAGAAGATTTCAGTGAGAAAGATTTTGATTTTGCTCAGAAACATCTGCGGATGTTGTCCGGCTTATATGGCCTGCTGCGCCCGCTGGATCTGATGATGCCTTACCGGCTGGAAATGGGTATCCGGCTGGAAAACCCACAGGGCGCTAATCTGTACGCCTTCTGGGGAGATTTACTGACTGAAAAACTCAACCACTTACTCAGCGAACAAAAAAACCAGGTGCTGGTGAATCTGGCGTCCGATGAATACTTCAAAGCCGTGAAACCTAAACTGCTGGATGGCGAAATTATCAAGCCGGTATTCCTCGACGAGAAAAACGGCAAATATAAAGTCATCAGCTTCTATGCCAAAAAAGCGCGCGGCCTGATGAGCCGGTTTATCATCAAAGAACGCCTTGATAAGCCGAAACAGCTTCAGGATTTCAATCTGGAAGGTTACGAGTTTGATGAATCACGTTCGCAAGGTAATGAACTGGTCTTTACCCGCCCAGAACGCTGATCCTTTTGATCTGCCTATATAAAAAAGCCCTCGCGGAGAGGGCTTTTACATGTCAGAAGCAGGCTATTTATTCAGGTAATGCCATCAGGAATGCGCGCATTTCGCTGAAATCAGCCGGCAGATTGTGCGACAACAATGGCAGGTCAGCGCGATCCGCCAGTTCTTTCGGCAAACCAATATCCTGATCCAGGATCGCTTCCACGCTTTCCTTGAATTTTGCCGGATGCGCCGTCCCGATGAACAGGCCAAATTCACCCGGCTGCAGCTGATCGCGCAGTACGCGGTAAGCAATTGCCGCGTGAGGTTCCGAGGTATAACCGATATTGGCCAGCTCGCGCATCGCATCTTCGGTGGTGTCATCGCTGACTGTGCCAAAGCCCAGATCTTTCAGTTGCCAGGTTTTACGACGATACAGCTCTTCCACGCGCGGCCAGTTGTTGGGCTGGCTGACATCCATTGCGTTCGACAGCGTCGCAACGGTTTTCTTCGGCTCCCATTCACCGTTAGACAGAAAACGCGGCACTGTGTCATTGGCGTTGGTCGCAGCGATAAAGCGTTTCACCGGCAGGCCGAGAGATTTCGCCAGCAGACCTGCCGTTAAATCACCAAAGTTACCGCTTGGCACGGAAACCACCAACTGATTACGCGCTTCCTGAGGCAGTTGGGCAACGGCTTCAAAGTAATAACAAATCTGTGCCAGCAGACGGCTGATGTTGATAGAATTCGCCGAATTCAGTTTCAGCGCAAATTTCAGCTCTTCATCATCAAATGCCTGTTTCACCAGCGCCTGACAGGCATCAAAGTCACCGTCGATGGCGACGGTATGAATGTTGCCACCGAGGGTGCAGAACAGTTTTTCCTGTAACGGGCTGATTTTGCCGCGCGGGTACAGAATCACCACACGCACATTTTTCAGGCCGTGGAAGGCATGCGCCACTGCCGCACCGGTATCACCGGACGTCGCAGTCAGAATGGTCACCGGCTGATCGCCCGATACCTGAGTCAGGATTTGCGCCATAAAGCGGCCGCCGAAATCTTTAAAAGCCAGGGTCGGGCCGTGGAAAAGTTCCAGACAGGCAATGTCTTCTTCCACGTTGACGACAGGTGCCGGGAAAGCAAACGCGTTTTTCACACGCTGATATAATTCTTCTTCCGGAATTTCATCGCCGATGAAAGCAGAAAGAATGCGGCTACTGCGGGTGACGAAATCCAGTTCCAGCAAACGGTCGATTTCCGTCAGTTCAAACTCCGGCAGTTCCAGCGGAAAGAATAATCCCTGCTGTTTTCCAAGGCCTTGTTTGACGGCCTGAGCAAAGCTGACCTGCTCGTTATGATCCTTCAGGTTGTACAGTTTCATTAGTTATCCCAATAAATTATCGAGTTATCCCAATACCCGCGCGCCCGCGGTATCAAGACGACAAATATGAACAAAGCCTTCGTCATTTTGCAGATAATGCGTCTGCAACCAGTCAGCCATACGTTTCGCTGTCGCGCTGTCATTGCACACCGCAAACAGCGTCGGGCCTGAGCCGGAAATCCCGCAAGCCAGCGCACCAATTTCTTCTGAGGCGCTGCGCGCCTGGGCAAAACCTGGCAGCAGACGGGTACGGTAAGGCTCAGCAATCACATCTTTCATCAGCTTTGCAGCCAGTGCGGGTTGCTGAGTGTGACAGGCATGGATAAAGCCCGCCAGATAACGTCCGTGGCTGATGCAATCCTGACGACGATACTGCGCGGGTAAAATGGCACGCGCTTCGGCCGTTGAAACTTTGATGCCCGGATACGCCATCACCCACAGCCAGTCGTCAAAACCTGGCACAGGCTGGCTGATGATATCGAGTTCTTCCAGCATCAGCTGAATGCCGCCTAAATAGCATGGCGCGACATTATCGAAATGCACGCTACCGGAAATACGCCCTTCAAGCTCACCCATCAGCAACAGCATCTGGTTTTCATTAAGCGGCTTACCACAAAACTCGTTCATCGCCATCAGACCGGCAACAACAGAACAGGCGCTGGAACCCAGACCTGAGCCGATCGGCATGTTTTTTTCCAGCGTCATCGCCACCGGCACTTGCTTGCCGATTTCCTGACAGAAACGCTGCCAGCACTGATAAACAATGTTGTCTTCCATACGATCCGGCAGTTTAGACACAAACTTGCCTTCGTTTTTCAGACTGAAGACGGTGGCTGGCTCAACGGAAACACAGTCCCCCAGCAGCGTGCCATCCACCGGAGAAACGGCCGCGCCCAACACATCGAAGCCTACGCTGACGTTCCCGATTGAAGCCGGGGCATACACCTTAACCATATTAAACTCCTAACTTCCATGACAGCGTTCTCAAAAGATCGGCAAACACACCTGCCGCCGTCACATCATTACCCGCACCGTAGCCACGCAGAACTAACGGCAACGGCTGATAATAGCGGCTGTAAAACGCCAGCGCATTCTCCCCATTTTTTACTTTATAAAGCGGGTCATTGCCATCGACAGCATCGATTTTTACTTTGCACTGCCCGTCTTCGATAGCACCAACATAGCGCAATACTTTACCTGCGGCGGTGGCCTGCGCAACACGCTGCGCAAATTCGGCATCCAGTTCCGGCAGTCGCGCCACAAATTCATTCACATTGCCTTCTGAATTGAAGGACGGTGGTAAAACAGATTCCACATCGATATCCGTCAGTTCCAGTTTGTAACCGGCTTCACGCGCCAGAATCAGCAACTTACGGGCGACGTCCATACCGGAAAGATCGTCGCGCGGATCCGGTTCGGTATAGCCCATATCCCGCGCCTGCAAGGTCGCAGCAGACAATGACATGCCTTCATCCAGTTTGCCGAAGATATATGACAGCGAGCCGGATAAAATACCGGTGAAACGCACCAGCTCATCCCCTGCGTTCAGCAGGTTTTGCAGGTTTTCAATTACCGGCAAACCTGCGCCGACATTGGTGTCGTAGAGAAATTTACGGCGTGAACCATCCGCCGCCTTACGCAACTGATAGTAATAATTCATTGATGAGGTATTGGCTTTTTTATTCGGCGTTACAACGTGGAAGCCGTCAGCCAGGAAATCGGCGTACTGATCAGCCACTTCCTGACTGGAAGTACAGTCCACAATCACCGGATTCAGCAGGTGGTACTCTTTCACCAGACGGATCAGACGGCCAAGATTCAGCGACTCTTTCGCTGCACCCAGCTCATCACGCCAGGTTTCCAGCGCAATACCGTGCACGTTGGTCAGCAATGCGCGGGAGTTAGCGATACCGCAAACACGCAGATCGATGTGTTTGGTTTTCAGCCACGCCTGCTGACGGCGGATCTGTTCAATCAACGCCCCGCCCACACCGCCGACGCCGATCAGGAAAACTTCAATGACCTGATCTGTGTTGAACAGCATCTGGTGACTGACCCGTACGCCGGTGGTCGCATCGTCGTTATTGACCACAACGGAGATGGAGCGCTCGGAAGACCCCTGGGCGATGGCCACGATATTGATATTAGCGCGCGCCAGTGCCGAGAAGAATTTCGCCGAGATGCCGCGCAGGGTACGCATGCCGTCACCGACTACCGAAATGACCGCCAGTTTTTCCATCACATCCAGCGGCTCAAGCAGACCGTCTTTCAGCTCGAGATAAAACTCATCTTCCAGCGCTTTACGGGCGCGCTCCAGCTCGCTCTGCGGCACACAGAAGCTGATGCTGTATTCGGAAGAAGACTGGGTGATCAGCACCACGGAAATACCCGAACGGGACATCACCGCAAACACGCGTGCTGCCATGCCGATCATCCCTTTCATCCCCGGACCGGAAACGTTGATCATTGCCATGTTGTTGAGATTGGTGATGCCTTTCACCGGTGTATTATCATCCAGGCTTTCGCTGCCAATCAGAGTACCCGGTGCCTGGGGGTTGGTGGTGTTTTTAATCAGGCAGGGGATCTGGAACTGAGCAATGGGTAAGATGGTACGCGGGTGAAGCACTTTCGCACCAAAGTACGACAGCTCCATCGCTTCCTGATAAGACATTGATTTCAGTAAGCGGGCATCCGGGACAGTGCGCGGGTCACAGGTATATACACCGTCAACATCTGTCCAGATTTCACAGCAGTCAGCGCGTAAACAGGCGGCCAGCACGGCAGCTGAATAATCGGAACCGTTACGTCCCAGCACCACCAGCTCGCCCTGCTCGTTACCGGCAGTGAAACCGGCCATCAGCACGATATGACCGGCTGGAATAGCGCTGGCGGCGATACGGCGGGTGGATTCATTGATGTCCACGGTTGATTCGAGGTAATGCCCCTGAGCGAGCAGTTTTTCGACCGGGTTAATGACGGTGACGCCAAAGCCTTTGGCAACAAACACTGCTTCCATAATGGCGATTGAGAGCTTCTCGCCACGACAAATGATGGAGGCATTTACGCTGTCCGGGCATTGTCCCAGCAGCGTAATACCGTGCATCAACTGTTTAAGCTGAGCGAATTCCTGATCGACAAACGCTTTCACTTTCGGCAAATCAAAGCCCGGCTGCACTGCCGCCAGACCGGTGATCAGCTGACCAAAAATGTTTTCCGCATCACTCATGATGGTCTGAATGTCCTGCCCTGCGACAGTCCGTTCAATCATAGCGACCAGATAGTTGGTGATTTTGGCAGGCGCGGATAATACCGTCGCGACCTGTCCCTGACGCGCATTGCTTTCCATAATTTCCGCAACCCGCATGAAGCGTTCTGCGTTTGCTACCGAGGTCCCGCCAAATTTCAACACTCGCATTTCTGGTTCTCTCCTGAAGCTCTCGTTTAAATGTAAAAAAAAAGCCCGCACTGGTTAGG
>NZ_JAFMOS010000391.1 GCF_019049755.1 Rahnella perminowiae | reverse complement strand
CTATTATTGTGATAATGAACTTACTGATGAAATGATTATCCTGCTATGCACTATTTAAATGCAACGTATCAAACTCCCCTCATAATTCATTAACGATTGTTAACAGAAAAAAACCTTTTGATAAAGGTGATCTGGCTTGCAACAACTTTACAAAACCTACACCCGGTTGCACCATAAAGATGCATGGCACCATTTTGGTGCAATTTGTTATGCGAAAACCGCATATAATCAGGGAGTTAGTGAGTTGTTATTGAAACATTGTGTTACAACTCTTTACCCAAAAAAGACTTACCGAAGCGAACTTTTCCATTTTAACTTTTCGTGCTCAGTGTTAAGGTTCAAATCGTTTTACAGACAGACGTATTTAAAAACATGTACAAATACTCACAGCCCGATATTCCAGACATATAAAAGAAAGCGGGCATGAGAACTCCTTTATAAAAAAATCAAGGAAACTTAAATAATGATGAAGCGCAGTGTGTTGGCCTTAGCGGTCTCTTTAATTGCAGTGGGATCTACCGCAAATGCAGCAGAGATTTATAATAAAGACGGTAACAAACTGGACCTTTACGGTCGTGTAACCGCTAAGCATTATTTCTCCGATGACACCAGTTCTGATGGCGACATGACGTATGCGCGTCTGGGCTTTAAAGGCGAAACTCAAATTAACGACACACTGACCGGTTATGGCCAGTGGGAATACAATATTCAGGCTAACCATACTGAAAGTACTTCAACTACCCTGAATTCAGATGGGACTACGAGCAGCCACGGCGGTACCGAAGGGACTAAAACGCGTCTGGGCTTTGCTGGCCTGAAAATTAAAGATTTCGGTTCTATTGATTACGGCCGTAACTACGGTGTGGTTTACGACGCACTGGGCTTCACCGATATGTTGCCTGAGTTTGGTGGTGATACGGCTAACAATGACAACTTCATGGTAGGTCGTTCAAATGGCCTGGCCACTTACCGTAACCAGGACTTCTTCGGTCTGGTTACCGGCCTGAACATTGCACTGCAATATCAGGGTAAAAACGAAAACGACGGTCGTTCAGCGTCTAAAGGCAACGGCGACGGTTACGGTGCATCCATCGATTATGAAGATATCGCAGGTTCTGGTATCGGTGCAGTTATTGCGGGTTCTTCTTCTGACCGTACTAATGCACAAACCAGCTCCGCAATCGGTGCGGGTGATAAAGCTTCTGCATGGGCAACTGCGCTGAAATATGACGCAAACCAGATTTATCTCTCTGCAATGTATAACGAAACCCGCAATCAGGCACCGATCAAGGGTGGTTACGCTAACAAAACTCAGGGTTATGAGTTAGTTGCACAGTACCAGTTCGAAAATGGTCTGCGTCCGTCAATCGGTTACGTGCAGTCTAAAGCGAAAGATGTTGAAGGCGTTGGCGATGCTGACCTGGTCAAATACTTCGAAATCGGTGCGACTTACTACTTCAACAAAAACATGTATACCTATGTTGACTACATGATCAATCAGATCGATGACAACAATAAACTGGGCGTAAGCTCTGACGACATCGTGGCTGTTGCACTGACTTACCGCTTCTAAGTTAGTGGATTACATTATTACCCCATTCTGTGTCTGAAAAAGGTAATCGCAAAGGCAGAGTTCATTGGCTCTGCCTTTTTTTATGCTTGTCATTCCCCGTCTTTACGTCATCTCTTCCATCTTAAATAACCACAATAAATTCATATAGCTAAAGCTATAGCCTCACGTTATACCCTAACGCTAAACAAGTATTCGTCAGCCGGTTTCTCCCGTGGAATATTCTCTGCAGTCCGATTTAATCCTCATTAAAAAAATGTTCCCGGAGAAACTGACATGCAGCAAATTCCAAAGCCGTATCTTTTATTCCTTGGTGATGTGATGGATCCGCTGGCGGCAAAAACGGCGCGCGGTATTCAGGTCTGGCGCCCGGAAGCCTGCATCGGGCAAATCCGTCTGGCGACAGATTCCGTGTCATTAGGCTTGCCGGATCTGGATATCGCCACGGCAAAAGCGCAGGGTGCGAAAACCATGGTGCTGGGTACGGCAAATTCCGGCGGCAAACTGCCTGCGCACTGGATTGATTCCATCAAAGCGGCGATCACTGCCGGTCTGAATGTGGCGAATGGCCTGCATCAGGGGCTGAATGACATTCCTGAGCTGGTCGCGCTGGCCGCTGAACATCATGTGCAACTGTTCGATGTGCGCCACATGCAACCGGCGCTGGATACCGGCACCGGTAAGAAACGCAGCGGTAAACGTATTCTGACGGTCGGCACTGACTGCTCGGTCGGCAAGATGTACACCTCGCTGGCGCTGGAGGCTGCCATGCGCGAGCTGGATTTAAAGGCTGATTTTCGCGCGACGGGCCAGACCGGCGTGCTGGTGGCGGGTGCCGGTATCGCGATTGATGCCGTGATTGCTGACTTTATTTCCGGTGCTGTCGAAGCGCTTTCCCCGGCTAATGATGATGACCACTGGGACATCATTGAAGGCCAGGGTTCGCTGTATCACCCGTCTTTTGCCGGTGTCAGCATGGGCCTGATCCATGGTGCGCAGGCGCATTTACTGGTGATGTGCCATGAACTGGGTCGCCCGCATATGCGCCATCTCCCGCATCAGTTTATGCCGACATTGCGCCAGTGCCTCGATACCAATCTGGCGGCTGCCAGCCTCACCAGCCCAGATGTCAGACTCGCCGGTTTCTCGCTTAACACGTCCTCTGTCAGCGAAGAAGAAGCCAAAATTGCGCTGGCGGAAATCAGCGAAGAGTTCGGCGTACCGGCTACCGATCCGGTGCGTTTCGGGATCAAAAACATCGCGCAATGGATCAAGGAAAACGCGTAATGATTCAGATGACTTTCCAGGCCGTTGAACTGCCGCTGGCAAAACCCTTTGCGATTTCCCGTGGCACGCGTACCGCTGTCACGGTGGTGCGCGTTTCTCTGACCGAGGGTGAATTTACCGCAGTCGGGGAATGTACACCGACCGCGCATTATCAGGAATCCCCGCAAAGTGTGTGCGGGCAACTGGAGCTTATCCGCCCGCAAGTTGAACAGGGGCTGAGTCGCGAAGCGCTGCAACAGGCGTTACCGGCTGGTTCGGCGCGCAATGCCCTCGATTGTGCAATGTGGCGTCTCGATGCGGCAAAACAGGGCAAAGACCTGTGGCAACTGCTTGATATGCCTAAGCCTGTTTCGGTGATTACCGCCGAAACCCTGAGTCTGGATCTGCTGGAAAACATGGCAAATGCCGCCGCTGTGGCCGTCGCCGGTGGCGCGCAACTGCTGAAAATCAAACTCGACCGCGAGCAGATTATCGAGAAAGTGGCGGCCATCCGTGCCGCTGCACCACAGGCTACGCTGGTGGTGGACGCTAACGAAGCCTGGTCGGGTCTGGATCTCGGCAGCCTGTTTCAGGCGCTGTACGAATTGAACGTGGCGATGATCGAACAACCGCTGCCTGCCGGTAATGACAACGATCTGGTGCGTTGTTTGCATCCTGTTCCTGTCTGCGCCGACGAAAGCTGTCATGAACGCGGGGATATCGAAGGGCTGCGTGACCGTTACGAGATGATCAATATCAAGCTCGATAAATGCGGTGGCCTGACGGAAGCCCTGGCCATGACCGAGGTGGCGCGGCAGTTCGGTTTGCGCATTATGGTTGGTTGTATGCTCGGTTCATCCCTGGCGATGGAGGCGGCGCTGCCGGTGGCGGTGCAGGCGGAACGGGTCGATCTTGATGGCCCGATCTGGCTGGCGCAGGACGCCGAACCGGCATTGCGCTATGAAAACGGTGAAGTCTGGCTTTAACAGTTCGGCCTATAAAGGAGGCGTTTATTGATGACAGTGCCCATTTTGCAGATTAACGATTTGTCGGTGACATTCTCCGGCCGGCAAGGCAAAACGCAGGCGCTGAAAGGCGTTTCCTTCTCAGTTAATAAAGGTGAAGTGGTGGCCGTGGTCGGCGAAAGCGGATCCGGCAAGTCCGTCACTTCACTGAGCGTGATGGGGTTGCTGCCGGATTCTGCACATGTCGATGCGGGAAGTATTGCGTTTTTGGGCCGCAACGGTGTGTGCCATACGCTGACGTCAATGCCGGCATCCTCGCGCCGTAAACTGCGCGGGCAGGAAATGTCGATGATTTTTCAGGAGCCGATGACCTCGCTTAATCCTGTGCTGCGCGTGGGCGATCAGCTCACCGAAGGGCTGCTGGATCACGGCCTGGCGAATAAAACCACGGCGCTGAACAAAGCCCGCGAGTTGCTCAAACAGGTTCGCATTCCTGACGTTGAACGTATCCTTAAATGTTATCCGCATGAACTTTCCGGCGGTATGCGTCAGCGTGTGATGATTGCGCAGGCGCTGGCCTGTGACCCGGCGCTGCTGATTGCCGATGAACCTACGACGGCGCTGGATGTCACGGTGCAGGCGCGTATCCTGCAAATTTTGCGCGATCTGCAACAGGGCACTGACATGTCAGTTCTGTTTATCACCCACGATATGGGTGTGGTGGCGGAAATCGCCGATCGCGTGGTGGTGATGTACCAGGGCAAAGTGGTAGAGCAGGGCAGCGTGACGGAGATTTTCGCCAACGCGCAACATCCCTATACCCGCGCCTTACTGGCCGCCGTACCGAAATTAGGTGACATGCAGGGGTTGAAATGGCCGCGGCGCTTCCCGCTTTCAGGAGACAAAACGGGTCCAGCTATTTCGCCAGAAAAGCAATCGGTTGCAGGTGATCTCTCTCACATTCCAGCCGATGACGGGGATCAAAAAACAGCAAATTACTCGGTCCCCCCTTTGCTGGATGTACGCGGACTGCGTGTCTGCTACCCGATCCGTTCCGGCGTATTGTCACGCGTGACCCAGGAAGTGCACGCAGTAGAACAAATCGACTTCTCCCTCTGGCCGGGCGAAACGCTGGCACTGGTGGGCGAGAGCGGGTGCGGCAAATCCACCACCGGTCGCGCAATTTTACGGCTGGTCGGCAGCGAATCTGAAAGCATTCATCTTGAAGGCAAAGAAATTACCCTGATGCGTGACACCCCGTTTCAGGCGGTGCGCCGCCAGATCCAGATGGTGTTTCAGGACCCGTACGCGTCACTTAATCCGCGCCTGACCGTCGGGTTTTCCATTGCTGAACCTTTATTACTGCATGGCCTGAAAAAGTCCCTGGCCGATGCCACACCCGTGGTCAGTCAGTTGCTGAAAAGTGTCGGGCTTGAACCTTCCCATGCGCGGCGTTACCCGCATGAATTTTCCGGCGGCCAACGTCAGCGCATCGCGATCGCACGCGCCATGGCATTACAACCACAGGTAATTATTGCCGACGAGGCCGTGTCGGCGCTGGATGTGTCAGTTCAGGCGCAGGTCGTCAATCTGATGATGGATCTTCAGCGTGAGACCGGCGTTGCCTGGTTGTTTATTTCGCATGACATGGCGGTAGTGGAAAGGATCGCCAACCGGGTGGCGGTGATGTACAGCGGACAGATTGTTGAAATTGGCCCGCGTGACGCAGTGTTTAGTAATCCTCAACATCCTTATACCCGGCGCCTGCTCAGTTCGGTACCGGTGGCGGATCCGACACAACGTGCTTTACGCAATTTTGATGATGAGGAAGTGAAATCGCCGGTGCATCCGGCGGGTGTACAGATAGAAAAACGTCAATATTCCCGCGTCAGTGAACATCACTGGGTCGCACAGGGATAACTCACTCTTCTTTTTTTTGGGACACACAGGAGAACACCATGCATCCGACTTTAGTGCGCAAAAGCCTGCTTGCCGCCGGACTGGCGCTTTGTTTTGCCGCGTCGGTTCAGGCCAAAGATCTGCGTATTTCCATGTACGCTGACGTCACCGGTTTTGACCCGCACGACACCACAGATACGCTGAGCTATTCCATTCAGAGCGGCATTTTTGAACGCCTGTTCCAGTTCGACAGCAAAATGGCTGTTGTGCCGGTGCTGGCAACGGATTACACCAGCAACAGTGATGCCACCGAATTCACCCTTAATCTGCGCCATGACGTGACGTTCCAGGACGGCACGCCGTTCAATGCGGATGCGGTAAAAATTAACCTTGATCGTCTGGCAAATCCTGCCAATCACCTCAAGCGCAACTCCTTGTTCAGCATGATTAAATCTGTTGAAGTGCTCAGCCCGTATCAGGTGAAAATCACGCTGAACAAACCTTTTGGAGCCATGATTAACACCCTGGCGCACCCGTCTGCGGTGATGCACAGCCCGGCGTCATTAAAACAATACCCGAATGAACAGGATCTGAGCGTACATCCGGTGGGAACCGGCCCGTTTAAGTTTGTGGAATGGCAGCAGGGTAAAGACGTCAAACTGGTGAAATACGACAATTACTGGCAGAAAGGCTGGCCGAAAGTGGATGCCGTCACGTTATATCCGACGCCGGAAGACTCCACTCAGGTGGCGAAACTGAAATCCGGCGGTGTGGACGCGGTATATCCGTTGCCGTCCGATCTGGTGGATACCGTGAAAAGCGATCCGAAACTGGATATTGCCGAAGATCCGGGCATCTATCTGTATTACATCGCCTTCAATACGCAGAAAAAAGAGTTCTCGGATGTGCGTGTCCGTCAGGCGATTAACTACGCTATCGACCGTAATCTGTGGCTGAAAGTCGGTTTTGCCGGTCTGGGTTCGCCGTCTACTTCGCCGCTGCCGAAAAATGTCCAGTTCTATCAGAAACAAACCACGCCGGATTACAGCTACAACATCGCCAAAGCGAAAGCGCTGATGAAAGAAGCCGGTTACGGGAACGGCTTTGATGTTGAAATGTGGAGCTCGAACAAAACCGACCGAATCCGCAGCGCGCAATTCCTGAAACAGCAACTTTCTCTGATTGGCGTGCGTGTGAAACTGGTGCCGATGGATGCCGGAACGCTGACCCAACGCCTGTGGAGCACGCCGAAACCGGCAGATGCCAAAGTGGAAATGTATTACGGCGCCTGGTCAGCCTCGACCGGCGATGCAGACTGGGCGCTGCGTCCGCTGTTCGCCACCGAATCCTGGATCCCGTCGGCCTATAACGTCTCTTATTACAGCAACAAACAAGTGGATGCGGCGATCACCGCCGGTCTGCAAACCGCTGACGTCGAAAAACGTAAAGCGGCTTATGCCGATGCGCAGAAATTGTTGTGGGCGGATGCACCGGTGGCCTATCTCGGCGTGCCTGACAACCTGGTGGGCAAGAGCAAAGATCTCTCCGGTGTTTACATGCTGGCCGACGGCTCGCTGATTTTTAATCAGGCACAGTTTAAATAATTTTTTTGCTCCTCCCCCTGCGAAGGGGGAGGCTGGGAGGGGGTTTAGCAGGCAAC
>NZ_JAFMOS010000392.1 GCF_019049755.1 Rahnella perminowiae | reverse complement strand
CCTGCCGATAGGAGGTGAATGTTTAATCTTAGATCAATGCCATAGCCATTTCTGATGCTGTGTTTTTGAGGCATACAGCAAAGTGGTGCAGGCCCGAGAAAACAGCGGATATGGAAATCATAAGCACTGTTACACCATTAGCCCGCACTGTTTCAGCGTACGTGCGTCTTGCCCAGCGATGGCGCGTTTCCTGTCTGCTGGTGCTACCGGTGATATTTTCCCTCACCGCGCAGGCCGCGCCGCTCAGCCCCGCCGACCGCGACAGTATCGAACAACAGCAGCGGCAACTTCTGCAGCAGAACCAGCAACAGCGTCAGGAACTGGAGCGCAGCACGTCAGTCGCCCCCGCACCGCAAACCCCAGCGCAACCCGGCGGTCCGTGCTTTGATATTCACGACATTACCCTCAGCGGCGCAGACCATATGCCCGCGCGCATCCGGCAAAAACTCACTCAACCCTATCTGCAACAGTGCCTCGGCATTAGCCAGATTAATGCCCTGGTGAAACAGGTCTCCGACTGGTATATCGGCCAGGGTTACATCACCAGCCGCGCGTTTCTCACCGAACAGGATTTGTCTTCCGGCACGCTCAGCCTGACAGTGATGGAAGGCAAGCTGGAAGCCATCAAAATGGAAAACCAGCGCGGCGCAATGCTGGCGATGGCGTTTCCGGGGCTGACCGGCAATATCCTTAACCTGCGTGATATCGAACAGGGGATGGAGCAGATTAACCGGCTGCGCAAAACGCCGGTGCAGATTGAAATCCAGCCCGGCAGCCAGCCGGGATACTCCATCGTCAACCTCACCTCAGAGCCTGAGTTTCCCCTGCAGGCCAGCGCCGGTTTTGACAACTCAGGGCAGAAAAGCACCGGCACCGGACAGGTCAGCGGCTCGCTGACGGGCAATAACCTGCTCGGGCTGGCGGACCAGTGGTTTGTCAGTGCGTCACGCAGCAGCGACGGCGCAAGCGACCACGACGCGAAAAGCGTGCAGGCGGGTGTTAATCTGCCTTACGGCTACTGGCTGTTCGATTACAACTACAGCTACAGCGACTACCTGAGCACCATTGAATCGCAGGGCTATCTCTGGCGCTCCACCGGCGACAGCCAGGCGCACCGCTTCACCCTTTCCCGCGTACTGTTTCGCAACGGCGACATGAAAACCGCCGCCAGCCTCGGGCTGACGCACCGCCTCAACCGAAATTATCTCAACGACGCCCCGCTGGAAAGCAGCACCCGCAGCCTGACCAGCTGGACCGCAGGCATTAATCACAGCCAGAAACTCTGGGGCGGATACGCCACGCTCAACCCGGCGTTCAGCCGTGGCGTGCCGTGGTTTGGCGGCGAAAGCGATGAAGATAAAAATCCGGATGCCCCGCGCGCGGAGTTCTCTAAATGGACGCTGTCCACCAGCTATTACCGGCCTGTCACCCAACGCATTACCTGGCTGACCAGCGCCTACGGCCAGTGGGGCGATGACCGTCTTTACGGCAGCGAACGCCTGACGATTGGCGGTGAAAGCTCGGTGCGGGGATTCAAAGAGCAATACCTCTCCGGCGACAACGGCGGCTACTGGCGCAACGAGCTGGATACCCAACTGTTCGCGCTGCCGGTGCTCGGCCAGATCAGCGCCGTGACCGCGCTTGACGGCGGCTACCTGCAACGCAGCAATCATGACACCAATGCGTCCGGCACCTTATGGGGCGGGGCGGTGGGTTTATCGAGCAGTAACGCACATTTCTCCAGCCAGTTTACCGTCGGCTGGCCGCTGAGCTATCCGGACTCACTGGCACCGGATCGCGTCACGGTCTACTACCGCATCGGCTTTGCACTTTAGCGTTGTACCTCTACATAAGAGAGAAGGAATTCGGCGATGAAATCGATCACAGAGCAACCGGTCGCGTTATGGCGTAAAGCACTGGCATACGGGCTGATGGGCTGGCTGGTCTGGCAACCGGTGATGCCCGCATTTGCGGCCGGTATCACGGTAGCCGAAGGCAACACCCGCACCGATCAGGCGGGTAACGGCGTGCCGGTGGTGAACATCGCCACCCCGAATCAGGCCGGGATTTCGCATAACAAATATAACGATTTCAACGTCGGCCAGCAGGGCCTCATTCTCAACAACGCCACCGGCAAACTGACCCGGACTCAGCTGGGCGGGCTGATCCAGAACAACCCCAATCTTACGGCAGGTCAGGAAGCGAAGGGCATCATTAACGAAGTGGTGTCAGCGAACCCTTCGCAACTTAACGGCTACATGGAAGTCGCCGGTAAAGCGGCGAACGTCATGGTCGCCAACCCCTATGGCATCACCTGTAACGGCTGCGGCTTCCTCAATACCCCGAACGCCACGCTGACCACCGGCCGGCCGGTGCTGAACGCGGACGGTTCGCTGCAGTCCCTCGACGTCACGCAGGGTGCGATCACCGTTGAAGGTCAGGGGCTGGATGCCCGCACGAGCGATTCTTTTTCACTGATTTCCCGCGCCGCGCAGATTAACGCCGGGCTGTACGCCAGAGACCTGAACGTCACCCTGGGTGCCAATCACGTCGATGCGCAGGGCAATGCCACGCCGATATCCGGCGCAGGTGTACCGTCGGTGGCGATTGACACCGGCGCGCTCGGCGGTATGTACGCCAACCGCATTCATCTGGTTTCCAGCGACAAAGGCGTCGGGGTCAACCTCGGCAACCTGAACGCCTCGGTCGGCGATATGCAGATTGATGCCAGCGGCAGGCTGACGCTGAGTAATGCGACCGCCACCGGCAAGCTGACGGCGAATGCGCAGGCCATCGCGCTTAACGGTACCCAGCAGTCGGGCGGCGATATGGCGCTGACATCGGCTGGTGACCTCACCAGCAACGGCACACTGGCGGCGGGCGGTAACGCACAATTGCGGGCACAAACGCTGACCAACGGCGGGCTGATCCAGGCGCAGGGCGCACAGACCGTCAGTGCGTCGGCCCTGAACAACAGCGGCAAAATGCAGTCCGGCGGCGCGCAAAACATCACCGCTAATACCCTCAGCAATCAGGGGCTGATCGGTTCGCAGCAGGGGTTGGGGTTGCAGGTTGCTGACCAGATGACCGTGGGTGAACAAGGCTCGCTGTTTGCCGGTGACCGGCTGAACATCGGCGGCGGTCAGATGATTGTCGACGGCACGCTGACCGGCAAAAATGGCCTGACGCTCAACAGCACTTCCCTGAACGCCGGGCAAAACTCGCTGATCACCAGCCTCGGCGATATTCAGTTTATTGCCGCGCAGCAGACGCTGGGCGGCCAGTTGTCGACCTCCGGTAACGTGGGCCTGAACGCTAAGGATCTGTCCGTCGGGGCGCAGGGGTCCGTTCACAGCGATAAAGATTTATCCCTGACGGCAACCGGCAGCGCCACGCTGGCCGGTGCGCTCGACGGCAACACGCTGGAAGCCGGTGGCGGTACATTGCAGGTGACCGGCAGCGGTTCGCTGGCCTCCACGGGAGATATGCAGTTATCCGCCCGCCAGCAGCAGCTCGATGGCACCACCAGCGCGGGCAATACTCTTTCGATTAACGCTGACCAGCTTAATGCCGCACAGGGTGGTAAAACCTCGGCGCAAAATGACGTGCAGGCCACGGTTGCCAGCGGCGGGCAGTGGTCCGGCAGCCTGATTGCCGGGCGTGATCTGAACTTTACCGCACACGATTTCAGCAACGGCGGCACGCTGGCCGCCAACCGCAACGGTCAGTTCAGCTTCGGCACCCTGACCAATAACGGCCTGCTGCAGTCCCTCGGCACGCAGCAGCTTGACGGCGACACCTTCAATAACAACGGCACGGCGCAGTCCGGCGGTGACCAGACGCTGACCCTGAATCAGCTCAACAATCAGGGGCTGACCGGCACCCGCGGCGACATCATACTGAACGCGCGGGATGGCGTGACCAACGGTGATGCGGCAACCTTACTGGCCGGCGGTCAGCTGACACTCAACACCGCACAGGCGGATCTGGGCGGCACGCTGACCGGCACGCAGGGGGCGACGTTTAACGCCACCGCGCTGACCACCCGCGCCGGATCGGTACAGTCCAGCCAGGGCGATGTGGCTCTGAAGACTGATACCGCGAACTTAAAGGGTTTTCTCTCCGCCGACGGCAACGCGGCGCTGACCGCGCAACAGCTCACTACCGGCAACGGCTCGCAGACGCAGGGTAAAAACGCGCTGGGGATCAGTGCGTCTGAAAAAGCCGATCTGGCCGGGAAACTGGTGACACCGGGTACGCTGACGGTGCAGGCCGGTACGCTGACCAACGGCGCGGCGCTGGGCGCGGACAATGTGGATATCACGGCCACCTCGCTGACCAACAACGGTGCCATCACCGCCGACGACGGCCTGCATGTGAAAGCCGGTACCTTGCAGCAGCGGGGCAGCCTGTCTGCGCAGAACCAGATGACGCTGGAAGGCCAGACGCTGGTCAATCAGGGCAACGTGTCGGGTGATGACGTCGTCGTGAATGCTACCGGCAGCCTGACCAATCAGGGCACCGGCGTGATATCGGCGGGCAACGGCCTGACCGTGACGGCACCGGTTGTGACCAACAACGGCCAGCTTCTGGCACAAACGGTCGGCGTGAATGCCACGGGTATCAGCAACAACGGGCTGATGCAGGGCAACGGCGGTACCACGCTCACCGCCAGTACGTTAACCAACGGTACGCAGGGGCAGGTATTGTCCGGCGGCACGCTGGGTGTGCAGGTGGGTGATACCCAGAATCAGGGACGTTTACAGGGCAGCCAGCTTACCCTGACCGGCAACAGCCTGACCAATGGCGGCACGGCATTAGGCACGAATGGCCTGAACGCACAGATGCAGGGGGATCTCACCAACAGCGGCAGCCTGCTCTCATCCGGTGATGTCACGGTGAACGCCGCCACGCTGGAAAACAGCGGCCAGTTGCTCAGCGATAAAACCGCCACGGTGACGGCTGACCATCTGACCAATCAGGGGCAAATCCAGGGCGACACGCTGGCGCTTACGGCGAACAACGCGGACAACAGCGGCAACCTGATTGGCCTGAAGGGCCTGACGGCGCAGCTGCAGCAGGATTTAACCAACGCCACGTCCGGCAAGATGCTGACGCAGGGCGCGCTCACCGTCACCGCCACGCACGTCACCAACAACGGCAGCTGGCAGGCCGACAGCGCCGATGTACACGCCGGGCAGTTAGATCTTAACGGCGCTATCCAGACCGCTTCGCGCGCGAACCTCAACCTGACCGGTGCGCTCAATACGCAGGCGCAGGGCAAAATTATCTCAACCGGTCTGGCTATTTTGCAGGCGGCGAACCTGAATAATCAGGGGAGCTGGTCGGCGGATAACCTCACCCTGATCGGTGGTGCGCTGACCAGCAGCGGCGGCATCAGCGGTGTCAGTCAGCTTGCGACCACGCTCAGCGGGCAACTTCAGGTTCAGCAGGGCGGCACATTACTCAGCGGCGGCACCGCCACGCTGAACGCCGGGAATATTGCTAACAGCGGCACTCTTCAGGCCGGTAATCTTGTGCTGACCACCAACAGTATTAGCAACGCCGGGCAGTTACAGGGCCAGCAAAGCCTGCAGGGTACGGTCCAAAACGGCATCACTAACCTGAGCGGCGGCACCGTGCGCAGTCAGGGCACGTTAGATTTGGGCGCACAGACGCTGCTCAATCAGGGGCAGATGCAGGGCGACGGCGTCAGCCATCTGACCCTCACCGGTAATCTCAACAACCAGGGCACCTTACTGACCGGCGGCAGGCTGACGGTGTCTGCACCGGTGCTGACCAACAGCGGCACGCTGCAGGCGCAGGGCCTGACCCTGACCGGCGGCACGCTCAACAACAGCGGTACGCTGACCGGACAGGGCGACAGCACGCTGAACGTCACGCAGATGACCAATCAGGGCCAGCTTCAGGGCGACCGGCTGACGCTGACCGGTAACGAACTGCATAACACCGGCACGGTATTGGGCAGCCAGTCGCTGGGGCTTAACGTTCAGAACGCCGACAACCAGGCGGGCGGCAGACTTTACAGCGCAGGCAACCTGACGCTGGTGACGCCGGTACTGAATCAGGCGGGCAGCCTGCTGGCGCTGGGGGATATGACGCTGCAACTCGGTTCGGGCTTTACCCAGACCGGCACGCTGGCAGCGGGGCAGAACCTCAATCTCAGCACGCAGGGCGACCTGAACGTGCTCGGCACCCTGCAGGGCAACGGCATCCAGCTCAGCTCGGCCGGCAACTTTACCAACAGCGGTCAGCTGCGCGGCGGCGGCGGTACGGTGGGCGTGGACGCCAGCAACATCCAGCTCAACGGCAGCGGCAGCGTGCAGTCCGGCGGGGATATCCGCCTGGCCAGCCGTGGCGTACTTAACAACAGCGGCTTTGTCGGCGGGGCGGGCAACGTGGTGATGTCCGCTGGTGGCCAACTGACGAACAGCGCGCTGCTGTACGCCGGTAACAACATGCAGTTGCTGGCCGACAGTATTCACAATAACTACGGCGATATTCTGGCGGGCAACAGCCTGTGGCTGCAGCGGGACGCGGCGGGCAACGCCAACAGCGAAGTGGTCAACACGTCGGGGGATATCGAAACCACCAACGGCGATATCACCATCAATACCGGCCATCTGCTGAATCAGCGGGACGGGTTGAGTACGTCGAGTTCTTATCAGGCGGCGAATAGCCCGGCATCTCTGGGGCAGGCCACGATGAGCATTCAGCTCGGCTTGTTAGATGATGATGAAATTGGGGTTTATACCGGAACGGGCTGGCGTCACACCGGTGGGAGCAATGGCAAAGGAGACGGCGCTGAAGAAGAATATACTTTTGTTGGTTTAGCGCCTACGAAAGCTGCCTCTGACAGAAAATTTCTTGTAGGTACTTCCACTGTAACCGCCATTGCCAGCGGCGGGGCGGGCCGCATTGCCGCAAACCGCAATTTAACGATATCTGGCGACACGTTAGATAATATTGCCAGTACTGTTCTTGCCGGAAGCAACATAACGCTTTCCGGCACCAACCTGAACAACCAGTCCTATGAAAACAGCATTGAGAATGAGTACCTGACCTATCAGTACAGTGGCACAACAGGGGTGCAACCGGCCGATGCCACCGTTATCCCTGATATCCGGAAAGGGAAAAGAAGGGGGGTAGACTACAGGACGGATTTAGGGGATAAGTTTACCTACACATTAACCGGTGGACCCGCTTACGAAACCCTCAGCACCGGCGAAGGCCTCCGCTCAGTTATTCAGGCCGGTGGGGCAGTTAACGCCAGTTTCAGCAATAACATCAGCAATACCACGACCTCGGCTAACGCAGGCGGTTTATCCCATGCGATAAGCGC
>NZ_JAFMOS010000393.1 GCF_019049755.1 Rahnella perminowiae | reverse complement strand
TGTAGAGTACAAGCTGAAGTTAGTCCGTACATTTTTTATCAGTGATTTACGTTACCGGATGCGAAAGCATCAACAAGAGTTTCGCAGAGTGCCTGATTTTGAAAATCCACAAAGCCTGAATGAGAAGATAAATAACAGAATGATCTTCGAAAGAGACCCTTTCTTTACTATGCTGGCGGATAAAATTGCAGTCCGGGAGTACGTGAAAAAGAAAATTGGAGACGATTATCTCGTCCCGCTTTTAGGGGTCTTTGAGAGGGCTGAACTTATTGATTTATCTCATCTTCCTGAGCGGTTTGTATTGAAATGTAGTCATGACAGTGGCAGCGCGATTATCTGCAAAAATAAACATCAGTTCGATGAGCGGGCAGCAAAGAAAAAGCTTAATGATCATCTTAATCGGAATATGTATTATGTCACGCGTGAATGGCACTACAAGGATATCAAGCCTTATATAATCTGTGAAAAGTTTATCGATGTCTTCGGGGGGGAACCCTTACATCTTATTCCTGAAGTCTATCGCGTTCATTGTTTTTCAGGTAAAGCACATATTACCGAAGCCGATTTTACTGATGCCATGAATAATGAGTATGTCAATGTTTATGACCCGCACTGGAAAATTCTTCCGCTCACCATGGGTTACAATAACTCCCCGCATGAAATCGCTGAGCCTGTTCTTTATCGCCACATGATCGGCCTTGCGGAAAAGCTGGCGGAAGGTATCGCTTATTGCCGGGTGGATTTTATTGCCGATGCAAGCCAGATTTATTTTAGTGAGATAACCCTCACGCCATGCAACGGAAGGATACAGATATCCCCCGTGCACTGGGATTATTTTCTGGGGGAGTTGTGGGTGTGACTTTTCAGTTTAATTATGCAGTATTACATTTTTGCTTAGAAAAAACCCAGTGCATGTCTGAAATATCCTGAGAATGAGGGCGGCGATAATATCAAAAATACGCAATAGTAGGCGAAAATATAAAACAAAATGATCAAAACCAGCATGGCGATATCTCCTTTCATCCGGGTCGCCTTTAGTATAGGAGAGTAGAAGGATTGACGTATAAAAAGTCGCCGTTTAGGACGACTTTTCATACGTTCATGTTCAGTCCATCAGAAGGTATAAAGCACACCAAAATTGTAAGTTGTACCACCGCGCTTAACCACAATCGGGCTGTTACCCGCTTTGTCGTCCAGCCAGGTGTAATCGGCACTGACAACGCCGCCCCAGTGCGACGTGAACTGATGACTCCAGGTCAGGCTGCTGTCTACGCCATAGAACCCCCCGGCGGACTGATAAGGTGCGAAATTAGTGCGGTCGCTTTGTTCGCGGCTCACGCCATAAAAGGTGTTCATATAGCGCCGGTCGCCAAAGAGCGCCGCCGACTGAAGCGCGACAGTGTCGGTGTCGTTTTGTACCGGCAGTACCGTGACGGAAGTCTGATAATGTACACCTTGCCCGTCTGTCAGTGGCAGAGTGGCTTTGCCTTCAAAAGACAACCACGGTGTTGCTGACCAACCCACCGCGAGCGCGGTATTCATGGTCGCATCGATATTTCCCATGCCTTTGAGTTTATTCGAGCCATCCCGCCAGGTGGAATTTCTGTCTGTCCGCCCCAGGCTATATCCCAGCGTATGCTCCAGATACAGGCCGTTATCCGCCTGCAGGTCATAACCCACACCTTTCAGCGAATCGAAGAAAAAGGCGCCATCGCGCGCCTGAATGACCGGCGCAACCAGCCAGTGGCGCTGATCGGAACCGCTGTAGCGCGGCGCGCTTTGTGCGCCCATGCCGACGGTAAAGGTTGGCGCAGGCGGAGTGTTGTCGGCCATTGCCTGCAGCACTGTGGCGGACAGGCTGAAACAGGTCATCTGCAGCATTAGTTTTCTGGATATCATTGTGATTCCTCATCACCCAAACATATGGTTCGTAGCGGATTGCAGCCGCGTCTGAAACCCGAAGTATGAAGAGGCCGTGTCAATAAACTGTCGGGGAATTATGAAGAAACCGTCAAGACGCCCCCTGTGCAGGCAAAGCAGATCCTGATTGTGGAGAATGACGCCGATGTGACGGACATTTCCGGGGCGCATTTAAACGCTGCACATGTGCTGTCGCTGTGCCGGTCAGCAATCTTGCAAAAAAGTGTTCATCTTGACGGTTCCTTGATGAAATATTACGGGAATCTGGACAGTGATTGGATTGAATAGCGATATCTCAATTCAGGAAGACTGTCATGGCTGTTACCTTCACCGATTATGCGCGGCATGCTGTTCGCCATTTATCCGCCTCCGGCCGGATACTTCCCTTCATTCCTGCTGCCTGTCTGGCCATTATTGTTATGGTGCTGATAGGTTGTGGTGACAAAACCCATAAACAAACTCCTCCGGTCAGGCCGGTACGGGCAATTCTCGCACCGTCCCCGGTCGCGGTGGGTTCTCTGATTCAAACGGGTGAAATACGCGCCCATGAAGAGGTTACGCTCGGGTTCCGGCTGGACGGGCGCATTCTGACGCGGCAGGCCGAGGTGGGAGATCGTGTGATCGCAGGTCAGGTTCTCGCCACACAAGAAAGCGATACCAGCCGCAACCAGCTCAGCAGTGCGCAGGCCGATCTGAACAGTGCCCGCGCGGCAGAGCAGGTGGCCGCACTCAATCTCAGGCGTATGCAGTTACTGATGCCTTCGGGGGCTATTGCCCGATCGCAGCTTGATAGTGCCCAGGCTGACTGGCAGGCCGCCCGTGCGAAGCGTCAGAGCAGTGAAGATGCGCTCAAAAATGCGCAGGAAAATGTGTCCTGGACAAAACTCATTGCTCCGGCTGACGGGGTGATCACCCAGGTCAGCGCGTCGGCAGGACAAGTGGTCAGTGCCGGACAGTCTGTGATCACCCTGGCCAGTGGCAGCATTCGCGATGCCGTATTTGATGTGGCTGATCCTCAGTCTGTTCCTCAGCAAGCTGACAGCCTGTTTAATGTATCGCTACTTTCGGCCCCTTCCGTAGTGGCCCGGGGGCATTTCCGCGACGTCAGCCCGCAGGCCGATCCGCAAACCCGTACCTGGCGTCTGCGCATCACCCTGGATAACCCGCCACCGGCCATGGCACTCGGTGCCAGTGTTCAACTTACACTTAACGCGTCAGGTCCGCTTTTGATAGCACTGCCTGCCTCTGCGTTGACCCGTACCGGGAATAAACCGGCCGTTTTTGTGGTTGATGAGAAAACACAGTTGTTGCATTTAAGGCCAGTCGTTATCGGGCGTTACAGTACCTCTGAAATATTTATATCTGCCGGTATCCGCTCTGGCGAAAGGGTGGTCATTGCGGGTGTCAGTAAACTTCGAGACGGTGAAAAAGTTATCCCCGGGGAGGACAGCGAATGAAAACGTCTTCCCCGGTCGGGGCTTTCAACCTTTCAGCCTGGGCGCTGAATCATCAGTCGCTGATCGCCTTTTTTATGTTGCTGTTAATGGCGGCGGGTATCATCAGCTATGAGCAACTCCCCCGGAATGAAGACCCGGCGTTTACCATTAAAACTGCCGTGGTGTCTGCGAGCTGGCCGGGTGCAAGCGTGGAGGACACGGTTAATCTGGTCACCGATACGCTGGAGAAAAAACTGCAAGAAACGCCTTATCTTGACTTTGTCCAAAGTGAAACCCATGCAGGGCAATCAGTTATTTTTGTGAACCTTCGCGATGACACGCCCCCTTCAGAAGTCGCGGGTATCTGGTATCAGGTGCGTAAAAAGATGCAGGATATTGCGCCGTCACTGCCAGCGGGTGTGCAGGGCCCGGCGGTGAATGACGAATTTGATGACACATTTGGCACCATTTATGGCTTTACTGCAGAAGGTTTCACGCCGCGTGAGCTTCGTGACAGGGTCGATGATATCAGCCGCAGTCTGATGTCGTTGCCGGATATGGGGAAGATCAATCTGCTGGGTGTGCAGGAGGAGAATATTGTCCTCGCATTCTCACCGGCGCAGCTGGCGGGAATGGGACTGGATTTGCAACAAATCACCGATGCGCTGAAGGCGCAAAATGCGGTTGAACCTTCAGGCGTCTTGCGAAGCGATCGTGAAAACATTGCCTTGCGGGTGAGCGGCGCACTGACATCAGAGCAAAGTTTACGTGCCGTGACGCTGCATATTGCCGGGCGCTACATTCCGCTGACGGATATCGCGACCATTAGCCGCCAGGATGCCGAGCCTCCGTCACCGGCATTCCGGGTCAACGGTCAGCCTGCTATCGGTCTTGCCATATCCATGGCTTCTACCGGCAATATGCTTTCTTTCGGCAAGGCGCTCAATGACCGGATGGCTGCTATTGGCGCGCAGCTCCCGCATGGTATTGAAATGGTTAAAGTCGCGGATCAGTCGACAGTGGTTTCGCAGGCTGTAAGCGGATTTATCCGTGTATTAATTGAGGCTGTGGTCATTGTGCTGGCAGTGTCCTTCGTCTCATTAGGCACCCGTGCCGGGCTGGTGGTGGCTGCGGCGATCCCCATCGTGCTGGCGATGACGTTTATCGGCATGATGCTGGCGGGCATAGGCTTACAACGTATTTCACTGGGGGCGTTAATCATTGCCCTGGGGTTGCTGGTGGATGATGCCATGATCACCGTCGAGGCAATGGTATCCCGCATTGAGGCCGGTGATTCTAAATGGCGGGCAGCAACTTACGCATTCGAAACTACGGCTTTCCCGATGCTGACCGGCACGCTGGTGATGATAGCGGGCTTTATTCCGGTCGGATTTGCCGCCTCAAGTGCGGGAGAGTATTGCTATTCTCTCTTCGCCGTGGTGCTGATCGCACTTTTATGTTCGTGGGTAGTGGCCATCCTTTTTTCACCGCTGATCGGGACCTGGCTGCTACCTGAAAAACTGACATCACACGCGGAAAAACAGGGCAGACTGATGCGTTTCTATCAGCGTCTGCTCAATCAGGTTCTTCAAAAACGTGTGGCGACTCTCAGTATTGCCTGCCTTTTGTTAGGGCTTGCCGCTTATGCGACCACGTTTATGCAGGGCGAGTTTTTCCCTGCGTCTGATCGCCCGGAACTGCTGGTCAGCCTTACGCTTCCCGGCAATGCTTCTCAAAGCGACACCGCACGGCAAGCCGGGCGGCTGGAGCATGCCTTGAAAGACAATCCGAACATAGACCATTTTTCTACGTATGTGGGGTCAGGCGCGGTGCGCTTTTACCTGCCTATGGATGTGCTACTGGATGATGAAAACACAGCACAGCTGGTTGTTGTCGCTAAAAGCCTTGAGGACAGGGATAAATTACGTGCGCAATTGGAAACAGTTTTAGCCCGGGATTTCAGCGATATCACGACGCGTGTTTCGCCGCTGGAACTGGGGCCACCGGTAGGCTGGCCGGTAAAATATCGTATCAGCGGACCGGATTACGCGAAGGTCAGACAGATTGCGCAGCATCTCGCCAGTGTGCTCGGAAACAGTCCCGAGACCCGTGAAGTTAACCTGACCGCCGGTGAACCTGAGCGGGTCATCACTTTGCAGGTGAATCAGACCGCAGCACGCGCAGCGGGCGTTTCCTCCGAAAGTCTCGCCACATTGCTTAATACCGTCTGGTCAGGCAGCGTTGTCACCACCGTCAGGGATAAAAACCGGCTGATTGATGTTGTTCTGCGGGCAAATAAGCGTGAACGTCAGGATTTGACCACGCTGTCCGGGCTGATGATCACGACGGCAAACGGGCAGAAAATCCCCCTCAGTCAGGTGGCGACACCTGTCTGGGGCATTGATGACCCGGTTATCTGGCGTCGTCAGCGCCTGCCGTTTATCACTGTACAAACTGATTTAGCCGCAGGGCTGCGTGCAGAGACTGTTTCTCAGCAACTTGCTCCTTTGGTGTCACGCATCAGGGCAACTTTACCGCCGGAGTATACGATAGAGGAGGGTGGTGTGGTGGCAGAGTCGGACAAAGGCAACAGCTCGGTATTCGCGGTACTGCCGGTCACGCTGTTTGTTATGCTGATTTTGCTGATGGTCCAGTTGCAGCGCTTCTCCCGCATGCTTCTCGCCTTGTTCATGGCACCATTCGGACTGATTGGCATTGTGCTGGCGATGTTGCCGACAGGTACGCCGATGGGATTTGTCGCCTTACTCGGTATCATCGCTTTAGCAGGCATGATTATCCGCAACGCGGTGATCCTGATCAGCGAAGTGGACAATAACGTCAGGGAGGGTCTTGACCGCGATGAAGCCATCAAAGCGGCGGCACAACACCGCTCCCGGCCTATATTACTCACGGCTTGTGCTGCAATACTGGGAATGATCCCGATTGCGGAGCAGGTTTTCTGGGGACCTATGGCCTATGCGATTATCGGCGGTCTCATCGTTGCCACTTTCGTCACGCTTACTGTTTTACCCGCTTCGCTGAGTATTATTATGCAGTTTGAAAAGAATCATGTTAATGCAAAGTTAAACTAAGCTGATGAACTTCAGTCACGTAACAGTAGAACTCACTGTCGTACAGAGAAGGAGCCAGCCTGCGAGGTCTGGCTGTAACCTGTTCACGATAATGTTAGTTCTGTGCAATGCTCAGGCAGGTGAACATCTGCCTGAAATCATTCCAAGCCAGGCTGTAAGTTCATTATTGAAAGAAAGCATTAGGGTGAAAAGTATAACTAATAACAAGAGGTTAGAGGATGTCTCCAAAAGCCGTGTTTTTTGACTTAGATAATACGCTTACTCATCGAGCTTTGAGTATTGCCCGGTATGCAGAGATATTTTATTTGGCCTTTCGTAACCAACTTAAAGAAAAAAATGCAGATAATATTAATGCGATTATCACTCGTGAGGATAACGGCGGTTACCTTCCTGAAAACTCGCCATTTTCCTCAATCCGCGAGGCAGTAAGCCAAACATTAGCTTCAGAGCTACGATGGATAGACTCCCAACAGGGTAAGACAGTCCTGGAACATTGGGTCAATCACTTCCCTTCAGCGGCTATTCTCATGCCTGGTGCCAATGAACTGATTGATGAACTTATTAGGCATGGTATCGCTATTGGCGTCATATCAAATGGCGCTGAGTGGTCACGCAATAAAACGTTAGAAGCCCTTTCTCTTTCAGAAAAAATAGGCGTAATGCTCTGTTCTGAAAGGTTTGGCGAAAGTAAGCCCTCACCAAAAATATTTCATGCGGGAGCAAATCGGCTAGATTTACGTCCAGATCAGTGCTGGTATGTGGGCGATCATCCAGTTAATGATTATCAGGGAGCTAAAAATGCTGGCATGAAAGCTATCTGGCTGAAAGGTTTTCATCCATGGCCGGGACGGTGGGTTGATACAGAATATTCCGTAAATTCTCTTAACGAAATCACTATGATGTTTACGCAGCATGCTTTACCTCGGCCTTGGTGAGCAGAAAATAAGATACTATGT
>NZ_JAFMOS010000394.1 GCF_019049755.1 Rahnella perminowiae | reverse complement strand
TCCCGCGCCTTTCCGGTAACGATTGTTGGAAAAATAAACAGCCCGTACAAACCATTGCAGGATACAAATTGCGGATAACTGTGTATAATGGCGGGCTGGCTTTTTTATAAGTCATTGTAATAATACGTAATAACTGAATTTTGGCGGGCAGACGAGGGTCAACGTCGTGCTGCCGGCTCCCCCCGACGCCTGTGAAGGCGACAAATGAGGCTGCTCAATGAGCGAGAAGTATAATTCCCAGAAACACACCAGCGACAAAGCCAAAGGGTCACGTCCATCTGGTGACAAGCCAAAAAGTGGCAGAAATTCCGGCGCAGCAAAAAGCCGTCCGGAGCCGTCACGGGCTGAAAAACGCGGCGAAAAGCCACGTACTGATAAACCACGCAGCGACAAGCCGCGTTCAGACAAACCACGTTCTGACGCAGGCCGCGGCGATTCACGTATCGAAAATTCCCGTATTGAAAAACCACGTACAGGCAAGCCCGGCCGTCCGGAAAATGCCCGTGGTGAAAAGCCTCGTGCGCCGCTGAAACCGCGCGGGACAAAACCCAAAGCTGAAGCACTGTTTGATGAAAACGGTGACGAAGAAGAAGTGAAATACCAGAAGCCGAAGAACGCGCTGGACAGCACCGAAGGGCAAAGCGAAAAACTGCAAAAAGTCCTCGCTCGTGCGGGCCACGGTTCACGTCGTGAAGTCGAAGCGATGATTCAGGCTGGCCGCGTCAGCGTCGACGGTAAAATTTCTACGCTGGGCGACCGCGTGGAAGTCACCGGCGGCACCAAAATTCGTCTCGATGGCCACGTTCTGTCAGTGATGGAATCACAGGACACCGTTTGCCGCGTGCTGGCATATTACAAGCCGGAAGGCGAGTTATGTACACGCAGTGATCCGGAAGGGCGCCCGACCGTTTTTGACCGTCTGCCAAAAATGCGCGGTTCCCGCTGGATCGCAGTAGGCCGTCTGGACGTTAACACCTCGGGTCTGCTGTTATTCACTACCGACGGTGAACTGGCTAACCGCCTGATGCACCCGAGTCGTGAAGTTGAGCGCGAATATGCCGTGCGCGTTTTCGGTCAGGTTGATGATGAAAAAATCAAACAACTGAGCCGTGGTGTGCAGCTGGAAGACGGCCCTGCGGCATTCCGCTCGATCAAGTTCCAGGGCGGTGAAGGTCTGAACCAGTGGTACAATGTGACCCTGACAGAAGGGCGCAACCGCGAAGTTCGTCGTCTGTGGGAAGCCGTTGGCGTACAGGTAAGCCGTCTGATCCGTGTACGTTATGGGGATCTGAACCTGCCTAAAGGCCTGCCTCGCGGCGGCTACAAAGAGCTGGATCTGCCGGATATTAACTATCTTCGTACACTGGTCGACATGACCGAAGAAACCGTCAGTAAGTTGCCGGTTGAGCGTGACCGTCGCCGTGTAAAAGCCAACCAGATCCGTCGTGCTGTTAAGCGCCACACTCAGGTTGCACCGGCCCGTCGAACTACCGGTCCGGCAAAACGGGGTTAATCGCTGACAAGCGAGGCACTTGTGTCTATGCTCATAAACCGCAGTCTGTGACTGCGGTTTTTTTTGCTCAAAATTCAGGGCGTAGCCATCTTCTGTTACACACCCTGTTTATGAATACAACGCAAGGAGCCGATTATGATGTTGATTACCGGAGGTGCCCGCAGCGGCAAGAGCCGTTTTGCCGAGCAGGTGGCAGAGAAACGCGGGGGCGAAGTATTGTATATCGCCACGTCGGTCGTAACCGATGCGGAAATGGCGGAGCGTATCCGTTATCACCAGCAACAACGCCCGGCTCACTGGCATACGTTTGAAAGTTACCGGGATCTGGGAAACATCATACTCGAGCATCAGGTACAGTTTCCGACCATTATTATCGAGTGCATCACGACGCTGATGACCAATCTTTTGTTTGATATTGCCGGTGAAACATCGGTGGAAGATATGGATTTTGAAGCGATAGAGCAGCATATTTTTGCGCAAACCACGCAACTGACGAAAGTTGCGCAACAGGCTGACTCCGAAGTGATTATCGTCACCAATGAAGTCGGAATGGGCATTGTGCCGGATAACCTGCTGGCGCGACGTTTTCGTGATATCGCCGGGCGGGTGAACCAGCAACTGGCGGCTGCGGCGGACGATGTCTACCTGATCGTATCCGGCATCCCGGTTCCGGTGAAAACCTCGGAATAAAACGATGAAGGAAAGGGAATTTATTATGGCCTTATGGCGACTGTTTCTCGCAACGTTGCAGTTTCTCACCCGTATCCCGGTCAGGGAACGCTGGTGTGACGGCATCGGACTGAAAGAGTATGCGCGCGGTATTGTGTGCTTTCCGCTGGTCGGGCTGGTCATCGGGTTACTGACCGCGCTGGTGTGGCTGTTTCTGCTGCCGCACGTCGGGGTGCTACCGGCGGCGATTGCCGTTGTCATCGTACATATCATGCTGACCGGCGGTTTACATCTCGACGGGCTGGCTGACAGTTGCGACGGCTTATTTTCCGTGCGCAGCCGGGAGCGGATCCTGGAAATTATGCGCGACAGCCGCATTGGCACCTACGGCGCACTGGCACTGATTGTGGCTGTTCTGCTTCGTACTGCGTTGATTTATCAGCTCAGCGCCGACGGACTGCCAGTGCTGACATGTCTTATCCTCACGCCGGTGGTCGGGCGTGGCATGATGGCGGTGATGATGTACCGTCAGGCCTATGCCCGCGAGTCGGGAATGGGCAATTTATTTATCGGTAAAATCAGCGAGGGGCATTTTTATATCACCTTGTTGCTGATGGCCTTTCTGACGCTGATTGTCGGCGGATTCACGACACTGCCTGCACTACTTATTACACTGACAGGTGTGCTGGGCTTACGGTATTTTATCGCCCGGCGTATCGGTGGCCAGACCGGCGATACGTTGGGCGCAGCGTGCGAGTTGAGCGAACTGCTCTTCCTGTTTTTCCTGTTATGGCACTGAGAAAAGGGACTCAATAATGAAACTGTATCTGATACGGCACGGACAAACTCAGGCTAATGTTAACGGCGTATTTTGTGGCAGCAGCGACATTGTGCTGACTGCGGAGGGGGAGCGACAGGCGCAGCATGTGGCGCGTCAGCTGGCTGCTACGCCGCTGGATGCCCTGATCCATACCGATATGCGCCGCAGCCGTGATATGGCCGGTATCATTGCCCACGGGCGCGAACTGACGATAGAGACTCAGCCATTGTTGCAGGAGATGGCGTTTGGCGAGTGGGAAATGCGTCATCACAATGAACTCGAAGCCTCACAGGCAGAAGGCTATCAGGCCTGGTGTCAGGACTGGCAAAAGGCCGAGGTGCCACAGGGGGAATCCTTTACGGCGTTCACCTCGCGTATCCGTCAGGCCTTGCAGCAGTTGCATTTGCGTCCGCAGGAAAGCAGGCTGGCGATAGTGGCACATCAGGGTTCACTCAGCCTGTTGCTGGCGATGATGCTTAAGCTGGCACCTGCGGATATGTGGCGTTTCCCGTTTAAACAAGGCTGTTTGTGTGAAATTGATCTCAGCCCCGGCACTTGTGTGATTCAGCGCTTTAACGACAGCGGTATTTAACTTTTCAAACACGTAAGGACGACACCATGGCTTCGCTGGCAAACATTCTCCGTCAGATAGCGGTTCCCGATGCACCGGCCGCTCAGAGGGCGGCGGCACGACTCGACAGTCTGGTGAAACCGCCGGGCAGCCTGGGTCGTCTGGAACAACTGGCGATTCAGCTGGCTTCAATTCGCGGTAACCACCCCCTGCATTTCCCGAGCAAAGAAGTGTTGGTGATGGCAGCCGATCATGGTGTATGGCAGGAAGGCGTCACGCCGTCCCCACAGGCGGTAACGGCGATCCAGGCGGTCAATATTGTGCAGGGGAAAGCCGGGGTTTCGGTGCTGGCACGGGTGGCCGGTGCGCAGGTAACGCTGATTGACTGCGGTATCATTGGCGCGGATATTCCCGGAACGCTCAATCATAAGGTCGCGCAGGGAACGGGCAATATTGCCACCGGCCCGGCCATGACGCGCGAAGAGGCGGAATCTTTACTGATCTGGAGTGCGGAACGGGTGATCGCGAAAGCCGAAAGCGGGTTATCCCTGCTGGCTGTGGGTGAGCTCGGAATGGCAAACACCACGGCTGCGGCAGCGATGGTGGCTGTACTGACCGGCGCTGCGCCAGCACAAACCGTCGGTCTGGGTGCAAATCTGCCACCTGACAGACTGGCGCATAAAATCAGCGTGGTCGAAAAAGCCATTGCGGTAAATCAGCCTGATCCTTCAGATGCGCTGGATGTGATGGCGAAAGTCGGGGGCTTTGAACTGGTCGCCATGGCAGGAGCCATGATCGGAGCCGCGGCGTCTGGTATTCCGCTGGTACTGGATGGTTATCTTTCTTACGCCTCAGCGCTGGCGGCATGCCAGATAGCCCCCGGGCTGAAACCCTACCTTATTCCTTCACATATATCAGCCGAGCAGGGCGCGACGCTGGCACTGGAAGCACTGGGGTTGCAACCGTATTTTGATCTGAACTTGCGACTTGGCGAGGGCAGCGGCGCGGCGCTGGCGTTACCGCTGATTGATGCCGCCTGCGCCGTTCATAACGAAATGGCGACACTGGCGGAGTGTCAGATAGTGCTTTGAAAGTGAAAACAGGGTATCACCAGTCGATGCCCTGTTGCGCCATAATGCCTGCGTCAAAGGCATGCTTCACCGGACGGAGTTCGCTGACCGTATCAGCCATTTCCAGCAAATCACGGTGGCAGCCGCGCCCGGTGATAATCACCGTCTGATGCGCCGGACGCGTGTTCAGGGCCTCGATCACTTCCTGCAAATCCAGATAACCGAAACTGACCATATACGTCAGCTCATCAAGCACCACGAGATCTAATGATGTATCGGCCAGCATGCGTTTGCCGTGTTGCCAGACGGCCTGACAGGCTTCGGTATCGGTTTCTTTATTCTGCGTTTCCCAGGTAAAACCGGTCGCCATCACCTGAAATTCCACGCCGTGCGGTTCGAGCAGGTTTTTCTCGCCGTTAGGCCATTCCCCTTTAATAAACTGGATCACTGCTGCGCGCATACCGTGCCCGACGGCGCGGGTTACCGTACCAAAGGCCGCCGTGGTTTTTCCCTTACCGTTACCGGTAAACACAATCAGGATCCCGCGTTGTTCTTTTGCGGCGTCAATGCGCGCATCAACCTGTTCTTTCAGCTTTTGCTGGCGCTGTTTATGGCGATCTTCGGTCATCAGAGGCTCCGTGGTTATTCTGCCGGACCGGCTTTGCGCCCCGGCTGGGCATCAAAACTGATACCGGTTTTACGGCGGCTGTCATCGCCCATCAGATACAAATACAGCGGCATGATATCGGCCGGTGTTTTGAGTTTATCTTTGTTCTCATCAGGAAAAGCGGAGGCGCGCATGCCGGTTCGTGTGCCGCCAGGATTGATGCAATTGACACGCAGGCCGGTGTGTTTATGCTCTTCGGCCAGCACCTGCATCATGCCTTCGGTGGCAAATTTTGACACGGCGTAAGCGCCCCAGCCGCTGCGGCCTTCGCGTCCGACGCTGGACGTCGTGAACACCAGCGAGGAGCTGGCAGATTTCAACATCAGCGGCAGTAACGCCTGGGTCAGCATAAACGTGGCGTTAACATTGACCTGCATGACGTCCATCCAGTCCTGCAATTTAATTTCAGCCATCGGCGTGATATCAGTCAGCAAACCGGCGTTATGCAAAACGCCGTCGAGATGCGGCACCCATGCAGCGATTTGCTCTGCGACGCGCTGGCAATCCTGCTGACTGGCGGTCAGTAAATCCAGTGCATAAATGAAAGCCGGCCGCAAATGACGAGCCGCAATTTCCTGCTGTACACTGGCGAGTTTACTTTCGGTACGGCCCAGCAAAATGACCTGCGCGCCGAAACGGGCATACGTCAATGCGGCTTCACGGCCGATGCCGTCGCCAGCGCCGGTAACCAGAATGATACGATGATTGAGCAAATCGGATTTAGGATGATAATGCACGGTCAGTCCTCTTAATGGGGCGGTTATGTGGCGGCAAACGGCCGTCATCACATCAGGCGCTCTTCATATCACAATGGCGAAAACGGGAGTTGTTGCGCTCAACCAGAATTCGCCATTTTGATGAGAATTTTAGGTTTTTCGCGAGTGATCACCGCTTATATGCCTCAAATGGGCATCAGTTTCAATGATTAACCGAAAAACGGGCAGCTCTTTTGTAACAAAATTGGAACACAGACGCACTCTGTTTTACGCCTGAGTCAGGATGTCATCTTCGAACAAGACGTCAGTGCGGCGATTGTTTAGAATGTTTAACAACTTTCTCACCACGGTTTTATTACCACATTGAAAAGGCGGTATGTGTGGATTTACTTTCTCTTTACGGGCTGTTTTTGGCCAAAGTTGTGACTGTAGTTATTGCCATCGGGGCACTGGTCGTTTTACTTGTTGGTCTTCGTCAACGTAAGTCTCACGGTAAAGGTGAGTTGCAGCTAATCGATTTAGGCGAACAGTACCGCGAAATGCAACGTGAAATGCGCCATGCGCGCATGAACCCTGCCGAGCTAAAAATTCATAGCAAACAGCTGAAAAAAAAGAACAAAGCGGAGGAAAAACAGAAAAAACTGCAGGCCAAAACCGGGAGTCCGAAAAGCAAACCCTGCCTGTATGTACTCGATTTCAAAGGCAGTATGGATGCCCACGAAGTGACATCGCTGCGGGAAGAAATTTCAGCCGTGCTGGCCGTGGCCACGCCGGAAGATGAAGTATTGCTACGCCTGGAAAGTCCGGGCGGTGTGGTACACGGTTACGGTCTGGCGGCTTCTCAACTGGTGCGTCTGCGTCAGAGCGGTATTCGTCTGACGGTTGCGGTGGATAAAGTTGCAGCCAGCGGCGGTTATATGATGGCCTGTGTAGCGGACAGGATTGTCGCCGCGCCGTTTGCCATCATAGGTTCAATCGGCGTCGTTGCCCAGATCCCTAACTTTAACCGTCTGCTGAAACGAAATGACATTGATATTGAGTTGCACACTGCGGGCGAGTTTAAACGTACCCTGACTTTATTGGGTGAAAATACCGAAGAAGGCCGGGAAAAATTCCGTGAAGATCTGAACGAAACCCACGTGCTGTTTAAAGAATTTGTACATCAGAACCGGCCGTCGCTGGATATTGATGCGGTCGCCACCGGTGAACACTGGTTCGGTACCCAGGCGCGTGAGAACGGTCTGATTGATGCTATTGGCACCAGTGATGATTTACTGATTGCGGAAATGAAAAATCATGAAGTGATTGCGGTGCGTTACAGCCGCCGTAAACGTATGATGGACCGCTTCACCGGCAGCGCGGCACAAAGCGTTGATCGCCTGTTCCTGCGCTGGTTACAACGCAGTCAGAAACCTCTGTTG
>NZ_JAFMOS010000395.1 GCF_019049755.1 Rahnella perminowiae | reverse complement strand
ACAATATCCGTACTTATCACGAAAATTTCCCCCGGTGTAAAATTATCGTCGAGTTGGGCAGGTATCTGATTGCCCGCGCCGGTGTTTTCGTTACCCGGGTTAACTACCTCAAGCCCTCGCGGGATGAATGGTTCGCGGTTTGTGACGGGGGTGCCAACTGTCACGGCAGTGCGGCAGGGATCAATTCTTTGATTCGCCGTAATTTTCCCATGGCCCGCCTGGGTGAAACCCGCTCCGACCAACAATATCGTTACCAGGTCACCGGGCCGCTTTGCACACCCACAGATTTATTAGGCGAGAACGTTATGCTGGCTGAACTTCGTCCAGGTGATCTTATTGGCATCGGACATTCAGGCGCTTACGGGGCCAGTGCCTCACCGGTAAACTTTTTAGGTTTTGGTCATCCTGCCGAAATTCTGGTGGAGAAAGATCAGGCTTTTCTTATCCGGACCGCAGATAACATTGAAACATTATTGGCGCCTCAGATTTGTCAGCCATTATCTGTTGCGAACGCCTAAGGTACCTCTATGTCTCTGGAGTTTTCCGCATCAAATATTCTGTGGCATGAGTTTGAAAAAAATAACGTGCCTTCTCCGGCAGCGGACAGTGAGCAACTCGATAAAGTTAAAAGTTTTGTTAACGCTTTTTTCCAGTCCCATTCCCGGATAAATGAAGCCCCGCTTCGGCCGGTCTCCCGTTGGTATAATGCAGATAACCTGACCTTCACGGCGATGCTCAAAAAGTTGGTCACTCAGCTTGAAGAACAGGCGCTGGTGAATGATCTCGATTTGGTGGTGCTGACCCACTGGACGCCTGATGCAGAAATCGGCGCGTCGGTAACCAATGCCATTATTTACGAAACCGGCTCTCATAACGCTTTTGGTATCGCCATCAGTGATCATGGTTTAAGCAGTGCTTTTGTTGCGCTGCAAATCATTGAAGATTACCTGGAGGATATTGGCGGGGACGGGCGTTCCCGCAAGGCGCTTCTGATGATGGCCGATCAGGATGCGATCCTTTATGACAGCCCTTATCTCGCCAGTTTCCGGCCTTCTGCCAGTTGCTGTTTGCTCCTTTTACAGAGCTTCGCACCCGCCGATGTCCGCAGCGTGCCGGGCAATATTATCTTTAAAAATTATCAGAAGACCGCACTCCCGCTTTCCGGGGCGGGCATTTATCCTTTGCTGTCCACGCTGGATATGTTCAGTGATATGGAAAACAAATTGCCTCTGATTATTCTGACAACAATGCAGTTGTCGTCTGTATTGCGCCGGGATGAAAACTTCCCGTCTATCCAGATAGAAACCTGGGACTATGCCTTATTGTCTTCAGCGCCCTGGGTATTACTAAAAAAGCTGGCCCGGAATAATACGCGATTCTTATTCATCGTCCCGGAGGGGAAGAACATGATATTTGCCAGTTTCGTGATGGAGGGCTGATCGTGTATATCCATGCCACCACAAAACTGGTTGCTCCCGTTCTTACGCCGCTGTCTGTACTGGAAAAAAAATACCGCTGGGGGGAGCGCAACCATAAGATTTTTAGCCGGTTTCATAAGATGCAGTCTGCCAGTCTCTTTGAACATGAGGCATTACCGGATCTGATCATCCGACTGCTGCAGCAATTACGCGCGGAGTGTGACCCCGGGTTATTTCGTCAAATTCGCTATGTTGCCTGGGCGCATTCTCTGCATGCCGTCAGTCCGTTCGACCTTATGACCGGGCAGTCCGGCGGACTTCAGGCGCTTTTTGGTGATCGGGATATTGAATTTTTTTCGGTAACCCAGGCATCCTGCGCTTCGGGTCTGGTGAGTCTGAAATATCTGCAGGCAAAAATGAGCGCCGCGCAGCAGAATAATGCCCCGGTGTGTGGCCTGTTGATCACCGGCGAAAAATGCTTTCACCGTACGGTACAATACGTCGATCAGAACGGTTATTTCGGCGAAGCTTTTTGCGCCACGCTGGTCGGTATGTTGCCTTCGGTACAGTCACTTCGCCTGCGTGCACTCCACATACAACAACTTGCTGCTTATGGCACACGTATGCGGTCAACGGATCGTGAAAGTGAAAATGCTTATGATCACGCATTTCTGCCGATGATGACCGAAACCATTCAAAAAGCGCTGGAAGCCGCCGGGCGCAAGCCTGAAGACCTCAGCGCCGTGCTCCCCTATCACATCAGCCCGGTGACTTTTGATCGCATTGCCGACCGTACCGGTTTTGGCAGAGAGATCATTTTCCATCATAACCTTTACACGCTGGGTCACTGCTTTTGCAGCGATGCGTTTCTTAATCTCCACAGTCTTCTCGCCCGTCACGATCATCCTGTGAAGTCTCAGTGCATGCTTGCGCTGGCATCCGGTGTGGCGGGCACCTTTGGCGCCATGGTTCTCGAATCAGAAAGTGAGGGTAATCAATGAATACAAGCCATTTAACGCATTGGCTGGCCCGTTCTGCACAGGCATTCCCGGAGAAAACAGCCCTGGTTGCCGGTGATGATGAGATAAGCTGGGCAGCACTGTCCCGGCGGGTCATGAAGACGGCCAGCTATTTGCAGCAACATTCTATTAAACGGGGCGACCGGGTGGTGGTTTGGCTGCCCAACAGTATCGACTTTGTGGTGTGTTTCTGGGCGGTTCAATACCTGCAGGCTGTCTTTGTTCCTGTAAATCCTGATACGCCCGTCGCGCGCGTGCGCTGGATATTCAACAATGCCGAGGCTGCATTGCTGGTCAGTAGCAGTGAACAAGCTGCTGCGCTGTTTGCCCTGCCCGCCGATGAACAAGGCCAGCGCTCCCCGGGCCCGGTGCTGTTTGATAAGCCTGGTGCGGAGAACCTGATCCATCCGGTATTGCTGACCTTACAGCATATCGCAGCACAAGCAGACGTTACGCCGCTGACGGTGGAAAATGCGTTGGATATCGATTTGGCCAGCCTGATATATACATCAGGTTCCACCGGCCATCCCAAAGGTGTCATGCTCACCCAACGCAATATGTTGAGTGCGGCGTCGTCGGTGTGCACTTATCTGGATCTCCGGGCAAGCGATCGCATCTTCTGCACTATCCCGATGAGTTTCGACTACGGGCTTTATCAGGCGATTCTGGCCGCCAGAGCAAGCGCAACACTGATCATTGAAAAGGATTTCAGTCGCCCGCTGTTTGCCCTAAAACAATTGGTGAAACACCAGGCAACGGTATTGCCAATTGTTCCTACATTGCTGGCTCTGATTGCCCCTCTGGCAAAGCGTTATGATTTTTCTTCTCTGCGTAAAATCACCAATACGGCTGCCGCACTGCATTCCAATGATATTGATACACTGATCACCTTATTCCCTCAGGCGGAAATTTTTTCTATGTATGGCCTGACGGAATGTCATCGCTGCACCTGGCTGCCGCCGGCGATGTTGTCAACGCATAAAGAAAGTGTCGGTTACGCCATTCCGAATACCGAACTTTGGGTGGTCGATGATAACGGCGTGCAACACCGTAACAATGCCACCGGTGAACTGGTAATCCGTGGTGCGACAGTCATGCGGGGATACTGGCGCAATGAAGAACAAACGCAAAATAAATTGCGTCCCGGCCCGCTTCCCGGCGAATCCGTACTTTATACGGGGGATATCTGCAGGCTGGATGAACACGGCCTGCTTTATTTTGTCGCCCGCAAAGATGACATTCTGAAAACCAACGGTGAGAAAGTTGCCCCCAGAGAAGTCGAAGGCGTACTAAAACGTATACCCGGCGTCGGACAAGTGGCGGTGATTGGCCTCTCTCATCCGGTTTACGGTGATGAAATCATCGCCTGTATTGAATGTGTGACAGCCCCTGATATTGCCCTGCTTAAAGCGTTCTGTCAGACACATCTTGAAGGTTACAAGCGCCCTCACCGCTACTATTTCAGCGAATCATTGCCCAAAAATCCTAATGGAAAAATTGACCGTAACCGGCTGCCTGAGCTCCTGTTATCCCCGCCCCATGATGTTAAACGCGAATCCGTAAAATTATAAGGAAATCATCATGTTTACCTCAACCATCATTGAAGCTATCGGTTTAGTGCTTGAAAGTTCTCATCTCTCAGAATTACATGCAGAAACGCATCTGGAGCGCGATTTAGGGTTTGAAAGCGGCCTGTATATTGAGCTGATTATGTATCTTGAAGAGAAAATCGATGGTCTGATCCTTGATCCCGCCACATTAGAATTTGAGCATTTCGAAACCGTCGGCAGTTTATCGAACTTCATTCAACTCCAGCTCGCGAACCGGGCTGCTTAAATGGATGCATGGACAGAAATTATCGCCATTTTTATGCGTTTCCGGCATCAGCCCGGTGCGGCCTGGACCCATCACGTGCAAAGCTGTGATTATGCGGCGCTGGGCCAGCGCGCGGCAGATCTTGCCGTGCTGATACGCCGGCACCAGACCGAATACAACACCCATTTAAAACCGGTGCTGGTATACGGGCATAAGTCATTTGATTTTATTGCCGCCTGGTGGGCATGTCTGATTTGCGGTTGTCCGGTGGTGCCGGTTGAATCGGACCACAGTCCTGAGCGCGTTGAGAAAATTGCACGCACGGCTGGCGCTGACCTGCTGGTGAATACCGGCACGCCAGCCGTTCAGATAAACATTGCCGGGGCTATCCACACGGCAGCTGTCAGCGCGTCAGGTTGTACTGAAGCCATGTTGCTTGAACTGCTCAGGGAAAGCCGTCAGCGGTTGCATGATGCATCCGGCATTCCCCTGGCTTATGTCATGTTTTCCTCCGGCACCACCGGCGAGCCCAAAGGGATCCAAATCAGCCTGCAAAACATGGTGAATTTCATCCAGTGGATCCGCGCAGATTTCCCGTTAAACGGCGCAATCACCGGCAATGTTCGCTACTGCTTTGATGTTTCGTTATTTGAAATCTGGTTAGCCTGGATTTTCCTGCAACCTCTGTCAGTACTCGATCATCGCGAACTTATTAACACCCGTAAGATGATTGCTCAGCACGCACAGGCCGGGGTTGTCTGCTGGGTGTCCACGCCCTCGATGATCCGCCTTTATCTGTTAGATCCCATGTTCAATGCAGAGCAACTTCCCCGGCTCAGTCGGTTTATTTTTTGCGGTGAAACACTGACAAAAGACATCGTCGCTCAGCTATGGGCACGCTTCCCTCAGGCTGCGGTGATAAACACCTATGGCCCGACGGAATGTTCTGTGGCAGTGACCTCCGTGCTGATCACACCGGAGATGATGAGCGATGCATTGCCATTGCCGATTGGTGCTGCCAGGCCTGGTGCGATGCTCAGCCTGTACGTGCGGCACGGTGGCACCGGCCAGGGCGAGCTGCTCATTAGCGGAGCCTGTGTCGGCCCCGGTTATCTCAATGCACCGGAGAAACAACGGACCCAGTTTATCCGGCATGCGGAGCAAAACGCTTATCTGACCGGTGATATCGGCCAGATGAAGGCGGATTATTACTATTTTCTGGGACGGGAAGACGGGGAAGTCAAAATCCAGGGGCACCGTGTTGATCTTTATGAAATAGAGCACTTCCTGCGCGACCATAATCTCGTTTCAGATGCCGTGGTTACGCCTCATCTGCGTAAAGGTCATGCGGAGGCCATTCAGGCCTGCGTCATCCTCAATGGTTCAGGCACGCTCTCTGAACTGGGCCAGGCCATGCAGGCACACTTTCCGCCTTGGTCCATCCCGCGTTACTGGTATGCCATTCCTCAGACTGTTTTGAATCATAACGGGAAACTGGATCGTAATGCGGCACGCGATCTGGCGCTCAATAAAGGGGAAAAATATGTTTTTATCGCAAATCAGACCGTTATTTGACCGGCTGAGAAACCGCAGTAACGCCACTGCGCTGATTAATCAGCAGGGAAGATACAGCTTTGCTGAACTGGGCGCCCGCACGGCAGCTATCGCGCATTTTCTTACCCCGCATGCAGGCTGCAATGTTCTGATTTTCGGTCATAAACAGCTCGATGCGGTGGCCTGCATTCTGGCCTGCATCAGTAAGGGATGTTGCTTCACCTTTGTTGACCAGGCGAATCCGCCGTCAAGAATTGAGAAAATTGCCAGGATGACAGGTACGGAAGTGATCATTACCACCCTGGCACAACCGCTTGCAGGGCTGGAGCCCTGGCCGCAGTGCGTCAGCGCATCACTGCACGATATGTCTGCCGCTTCTCTGCCCGAGGAACCGATCTTAACCCAGCCACTTTTTTATATCCTGTCGACATCAGGCAGCACCGGTGAGCCTAAGGGCGTCAAGGTCAGTTATGACAATTTTGCGGCGTTCAGTGCCTGGTTCGCGCCCCAGGTCACCGCCGGAAAAGACAGGGGTTGCCATGTCAATCATGCCTGTTTTTCTTTTGATATGGCCATTCTCGATCTGATCCCCGTCCTCAGCCGCGGGCAGACAGTGCTGATGCTGGATCATTGCAATAATGTTTTACCCCGGCAAAACATAAAGCTCATGACCAGAGAGCCTGAAGCGCCTGTCACCAGCTGGTTTTCAACCCCCAGTTTTGCCGAAATCATGCTGAAGGATCCTTTATTTAACCACGTAACATTTGCCAGTCTGAGGCGTTTTTATATCGGCGGTGAGCGGGTTGCGCTGGGTTTAGTCACACAATTGCAGACGCGTTTCCCGGGGCTTGAGGTACTGCACGCCTATGGCCCGACAGAGACGACATGTGTGACGCATACGCATCTTTTGTCCCATCCGCCGCAGCATAATGCCGGCTTGTTGCCTTTGGGCAGGCCGCAGGGGCTTAACCGCATGCGCATCGTCGATGAGGCAGGTCATGCCGTTTCCGCGACGGTAACGGGCGAAGTCAGGCTTTATGGTCCTCAGGTTTCACAAGGCTATCTGCCTGAAGATCACCCGCGCAATCAGGCTTTCGGTGAGGATGAATTTGGCCGGTATTACGCAACAGGAGACCGCGGTTTTGTCGATGAAAACCAGTCACTGTTTATTTGCGGAAGGGATGACGGGCAACTTAAGCTGCATGGCAACCGTATCGAACGGGCAGAAATAGAATCTGCTGTCTGCGCAAATACCAATGTTACCCAATGCTGCGTGGTGCCGGTTGAAGAACAAGGTAAGGTGACCGACCTGCAACTGTTTGTACAGTTGCATGAGGACAATCTGCACCACCGGCAAAGCTTACGCCGTTTTTTGTCTGAGCAGTTACCGGGATACATGATCCCCAGGCAACTGGTTTTTTGCCAGTCCTTCCCGATCACGTTGCATGGAAAAATAGACCGGCAGGAACTCGTCCGACAACATCTCTTATCTGATATTTTTTAACGGCTCACCTGCAAGCACATATAAAAAACTCAATGTGAAGGGTGAGACAATCTCCGGCATGGAGTTATCTTCATCGTATTGAAGAATAGCTGATTTTATGAAATGTGAACGGGGTCATAATGCGTTTTGATCATACCGGTTATGTCGTGTCAGATACAGATGCAACTGCGGCGGCTATTAAAAT
>NZ_JAFMOS010000396.1 GCF_019049755.1 Rahnella perminowiae | reverse complement strand
CACACAATATAAAAGAGGGAGCAAGCTCCCTCTTTTACCTGACTTACGCCAGAGCTGCTTTCGCTTTTTCGACCAGTGCAGAGAATGCCACTTTGTCGAATACCGCGATGTCAGCCAAGATCTTACGGTCAATTTCAATAGAAGCTTTTTTCAAGCCGTTAATGAATTTGCTGTAAGACATGTCGTTCTGACGAGCTGCTGCGTTGATACGCGCGATCCACAGCTGACGGAACTGACGTTTCTTTTGACGACGGTCACGGTAGGCGTATTGACCAGCTTTGATAACAGCCTGGAATGCAACACGATATACGCGAGAACGGGCACCGTAGTAGCCTTTCGCCTGTTTTAAGATTTTCTTGTGACGTGCACGTGCAATCACACCACGTTTTACGCGAGCCATATGCTCTCCTGAGTTTTATATTCTAGATGAAAAAAAGTGTATTTATGCGTACGGCAGACATGCAGAGACCAGACCCAAATCGTTCTTGGATACCAGGCCTTTTGGACGCAAGTGACGTTTACGCTTAGTAGCTTTTTTGGTCAGAATATGACGCAGGTTTGCGTGCTTACGCTTAAAACCACCGTTGGCGGTTTTTTTGAAGCGTTTAGCGGCGCCGCGTACTGTTTTGATCTTTGGCATTTTAAATTCCACTTCGCATTGTTATTAACATGAATCAGAAAGGCGAATCCAGCATACGCGGTGCGGGCACCGCGCAGCAGGATTACTTGGAAGCCTTACTGTTTCTTCTTAGGTGCGAGCACCATGATCATCTGACGACCTTCGATCTTCGTAGGGAAGGATTCGACAACGGCCAGTTCAGAATCTTCACACAGGTCTTTACGGACGCGGTTAAGCACTTCCATACCGATCTGTTGGTGCGCCATTTCACGCCCACGGAAACGCAGGGTGATTTTAGCTTTATCGCCATCTTCCAGAAAGCGAATCAGGTTGCGTAGTTTGACCTGATAGTCGCCATCATCGGTACCAGGTCGGAATTTGATTTCCTTAACCTGAATAACTTTTTGTTTCTTCTTCTGCTCTTTGGTCGACTTGCTCTTCTCGTAGAGGAATTTGCCGTAATCCATGATTCGACAAACTGGCGGCTCGGCATTCGGACTGATTTCTACTAAATCGACGCCCGCTTCCTCAGCTTTTTCAAGAGCTTCATTCAGACTGACAATACCAATCTGCTCGCCATCGACGCCTGTGAGGCGAACTTCTTGCGCGCGAATCTCTTTGTTAATGCGATTAGGACGCGCCGGTTGAACTCGTTTTCCGCCTTTAATACTTTATTCCTCCAGTTGATGAAGACTTCTGCTGCGGATTTCCGCCAGCAGTTTGTCAACGACTTCGCTAACATCCATGCTTCCTAAGTCTTTGCCGCGGCGGGTACGAACAGCAACTTTGCCTGCTTCGACCTCTTTATCGCCACAAACTAACATATAAGGAACACGGCGTAGCGTGTGTTCGCGAATTTTAAAGCCAATCTTCTCATTTCTCAAGTCGGCTTTAACGCGAATGCCTGCATCTTGCAGTTTTTTAGTTAATTCTTCGACATAGGTAGCTTGTGCATCAGTGATGTTCATGATCACTACCTGAACCGGAGCCATCCAGGTCGGGAAGAAGCCAGCGTATTCTTCAGTCAGAATACCGATGAAGCGCTCCATCGAACCCAGGATAGCACGGTGAATCATTACCGGAACCTGACGGTCGTTACTTTCGCCAATATAAGAGGCGTTCAAACGACCAGGTAATGAAAAGTCGAGCTGCACGGTACCACACTGCCACGCACGATCCAAACAATCATGCAAGGTAAATTCAATTTTCGGACCGTAGAACGCCCCTTCACCTGGCTGATATTCGAACGGAATATCGTTTTCAGTCAGCGCAGCCGCGAGATCATCCTCAGCACGTGTCCACATTTCATCAGTACCAATGCGCTTCTCAGGACGGGTGGATAATTTCACCACGATCTTTTCGAAACCAAAAGTGCTGTACATGTCATACACCATACGGATACAGCTGTTTACTTCGTCACGTACCTGCTCTTCAGTACAGAAGATATGGGCATCATCCTGAGTGAAGCCACGAACTCGCATCAGGCCATGCAATGCGCCGGAGGGCTCATTACGGTGGCAACTGCCGAACTCAGCCATACGCAATGGCAGGTCGCGGTAGGATTTCAGTCCCTGATTGAAGATCTGAACGTGTCCCGGACAGTTCATTGGTTTGATGCAATATTCCCGGTTTTCAGAAGAAGTGGTGAACATCGCTTCTTTGTAGTTTTCCCAGTGACCGGTTTTTTCCCACAGCACGCGATCCATCATGAACGGACCTTTTACTTCCTGATAGTCATAAGACTTCAGTTTCATGCGTACAAAGGCTTCCAGCTCGCGGAAAATAGTCCAGCCGTCGTTGTGCCAGAACACCATGCCCGGAGCTTCTTCCTGCATGTGGTAGAGATCAAGCTGCTTACCAATTTTACGGTGGTCACGTTTACCGGCTTCTTCCAGACGCTGAATGTATGCATTCAGTTGCTTTTTATCTGCCCATGCGGTGCCATAAATACGTTGCAGCATTTTGTTATCGCTGTTGCCACGCCAGTATGCACCGGAGGTTTTCTGCAGTTTGAAATGATGGCAGAAACGCATGTTCGGTACATGTGGGCCACGACACATATCCACATATTCTTCATGGTGATACAAGCCCGGACGATCATCATGACTGATGTTTTCATCCAGGATCGCCACTTTGTATTCTTCGCCACGGCTTGCAAAGGTGTCACGCGCTTCCTGCCAGCTGACTTTCTTTTTAATAACGTCGTAATTCTTTTCAGCCAGTTCGTGCATGCGCTTTTCAAGCAGTTCGATATCTTCCTGAGTCAGCGTGCGATCTAAATCGACGTCGTAGTAGAAGCCATTATCGATAACCGGGCCGATTGCCATTTTGGTGTCTGGCCAGAGTTGTTTAATGGCATGACCCAAAAGGTGCGCACAGGAGTGGCGCAAAATTTCAAGACCGGCTTCGTCTTTAGCAGTAATGATCGCCAGTTGCGCATCAACCTCAATCAGATCGGTGGCATCAACCAGTTCGCCGTTAACACGACCCGCGATACAGGCTTTCGCCAGACCAGGACCGATATCAAGGGCAACATCCAGAGGAGAAACGGGGCGATCAAAAACGCGCTGGCTTCCATCAGGAAGAGTAATGACAGGCATGCTAATTCCTTAATCTACAGTGGTGCCCCACACGACAGAGCACATCTAGAAAAATATTTGAGTTTAAATTCACGTAGTTATTCACGCTATTTAGCTTTACCTTGCCAAATATAGGCACCCTGAATACTGCACGGTCTTGTACCGGGATGCGACGCGAAAACAGCCGACAAGTTTACCACCCGTAAAGTGCGAATTTCCAGCAACCTGTGTTGCTAATCGCGGATATTTTTCGTGTAATCTTCTCTGAGACGCTAAGGTAACCAGAGATGCATTTGAAAAAGAGAAGAAGATGACAGAAATCAGGCAATTATTTGAGGTACTTGGACTGGGTCTGGTGGTGCTGCTTCCGCTGGCAAATCCGCTGACAACCGTTGCCCTGATGCTCGGCCTTTCAGGGAATATGACCACTCAGGAAAGGAACCAGCAGTCGCTGATGGCCTCAGTGTATGTCTTTATCATCATGATGGTGGCGTATTACGCAGGACAAGTGGTGATGAATACCTTCGGGATTTCCATTCCCGGTCTGCGTATTGCGGGGGGACTCATCGTCACCTTTATCGGTTTCAGGATGCTTTTCCCTCAGCCGCACGTAGAAGAAAGAATCCTTATCGAAAACAAAACGGCTGAAATGAAGAAGCAGGATTCGCCAAATATCGCTTTTGTTCCTCTTGCGATGCCAAGTACCGCCGGACCAGGCACTATCGCCATGATTATCAGCAGTGCTGCGACGGTCAAGTCATCTGACTATCCGCACTGGATCATTATCGTTGCGCCGGTGATGATTTTCTTTTTAGTGGGTTTGATTTTGTGGATATCCCTGCGCAGTTCCGGGGCGATTATGCGTCTGGTCGGGAAAAGCGGAATTGAGGCGATTTCACGTCTGATGGGATTTTTGCTGGTGTGTATGGGCGTTCAGTTCGTTATCAACGGCATTATCGAGATTATTAAAACCTTCCCGCCAGCAGCCTGAGCCGCTGGCGGGAAAAACCATGCTTATCGCATCGCCAGATAGGCATTGTTCACTTTCCACAGATAGCGTGGGGCTTGTGGTGCCGGATGTTTTTTCTGCACATGGGCAGAAAACTCTGCGGGCGTCATCAGATTGATTTTCGCAATCGCATACGTTTTATCTTTATCGAACGTTCTCAGCAATGCCCCTGCTCCGTTCACATAGGCCAGCGTAGTGGCGTAACGGCGGGTTTCAGGGTTATTAATGCCGGCAAGCTGCTGTTGTAAAATGCTTAAATAAGCCGTTCCAAGGTCAATGTTAACCGCCGGATCTTTTAAATCACGCGGCGTGGGCTGACCGTAACGTCCTTTCATCCGGTAGGCATCGCGTCCTGCCGTTGAGGCCTTTAGCTGCATTAACCCAATCGCATTCGATTTGCTGACAACGGTTGGGTTATATCCAGATTCGACCTGAATGATCGCTTTAACGAGTGTTTCGTCGACGCCGTAAGTATTTGCCGCCTGGTGAATAACATCACCATAAGGCCCCGGATGCATTAATGAAGTATCGCGCTGAGGTGGCGGCGATGGATTCAAAAAACGCGTGGTCTGAACCGGTGTTTCTTTAGCGCAACCCGCCAGCAATAGCGCGGCCATCAAATAAAGAATGTTTGGTTTCACGTTATCTCTCTCGCGACTGGGACGAGATGTAGCATATACATCTTCTTCCCACACCTGAATATATTTTTCGTCTATTATTATTATTGCTTTGTTAAACAAGGGGGTTGAGATGATGTCGATAAGACAATTCCGCTTATAAAACCTGTTTCAGGTTACTTATTCCTAAATTAATCGGTTCGCTGATGGCATTTCCTATTTAGCCATCTCAGAAATGGCATAAATTGACATCATCATCTGATTCAGCCGTGCGCCGGATCGGGTTTTCGAAGCGCGAAAAACGCTAACTTAATGAATTATCGGGCCAGTCAGAAGGGGTAATACCATGTGGCAAGCCATCAATCGTTTGTTGAGTGAACACTTAGGTAATGCTGAAATCCGCGAACGTGTTGAGCTCCCGGGGGGCGAAATCCACCCTACCTGGCGGCTGAGTTACGGTGACAGGGATGTGTTCGTAAAATGTAATACACGCGAAATGTTGCCTATCTTTGCCGCTGAAGCCGATCAGCTTACCCTGCTTGCGCGCAGCCAGACCGTCCGGGTACCGGAAGTTTATGGCGTAGGCAGTGATCGTGATTACAGTTTCCTCTTACTCGAATATATCCCGCAAAAACCGCTGGATGCACATAATGCCTATGTTTTAGGTCAGCAACTTGCCACGTTGCACCAGTGGAGTGAGCAACTGCAATTCGGTCTGGATTTCGATAATGAACTGGCGACGCTTCCGCAGCCCAACAGCTGGCAACGACGCTGGGCCACCTTCTTTGCTGAACAGCGTATTGGCTGGCAGCTACAACTGGCTGCAGAAAAAGGGATGATGTTTGGCAATATCGAAGATATCACGGCCATGGTTTATGCACGCTTGCAGAATCATCAGCCGCAACCTTCACTTTTACACGGCGATTTATGGCCGCATAACTGTGGTTTATCGGATGATGGTCCGGTGATTTTTGACCCTGCCTGCTACTGGGGAGACCGGGAATGCGATCTGGCTATGCTGCCGTTGTATCCTAATATCCCGCCGCAATTATATGACGGTTATCAAAGTGAAACTCCGCTCCCTGATGACTTCATTTCCAGGCAACCCGTCTACCAGTTATATTACCTGCTTAACCGCAGCAATTTATTCGGTGGTCAGCATCTTGTGGTTGCACAACGCGCCATAGAAAGACTGCTACACGAAGATATCAGTTAGCAAAATTAATCTTTTAGCCCTGAGAAAATATGGCCTGAACACGTCAGTATTCAGGCCATATTTATCATGCTTACCGAAAAGCGTTATAAATATGTCGTCAGTATGTCAGGCAATTAATCCTAATAATTTCAAAATGAAATAGCCGATGACAGCGATGATAATTGGCAAAATATACAATGGGAAATACTGCACCAAAATAGTGTGTCGCGGTATCACGATACGCTCTTCGATTTGCGGACGCGTACGTCCTTCAACCCCTTTCGCCTGTTCCAGAATAAGCTGATCCTGAATCCCTTCGCGAATGTGTTTCACCTGACGGGACATTCTCGCGCCGGAAGCCTGAAGTGCCAGACCCACAAAAATCAGCCAGTAGATGACAAAGAACATGACGTTCGCGCTGGTAACACCCTGTCCTAAAGCAGGCACCGGTGAGTTGTACCAAAAGACATTGAGAAACGCCGTATTGAACTTCACCATATCCACCATCACATGGACGAAATCCAGCATGACCGCGTTGATGCCCTGCTCCGTTTTAGTGTGCTCATTGATAAAAGTCAGCAAAGAAATCAGCGTTGAAAGCAGAGCAGGAATAAAGATGATCCATCCCGCTATTCGTTTAATGACTGCCACACGTCCGGCTTGTTGGTACGTCATGAATTCCCCTTGTTAGGATACCTAAAGCAACGGCTAAGTTTACCCACAGAAAGGCTGCTCCGCCCAATGTTTTAATCAGTTAGCATGGCAGTGCCGGGACAACAGCCCTCCGTCTTTGATTTCACCTACATTCCCGCCAATGTTAGAGTGGGTTTCTATTTATTGTAAGGGAGTCCGCTTTCATGGCTTATATCCGCCCTGTTAATGCAGCAATTTTCGATATGGATGGTCTGTTAATTGATTCTGAACGTTTATGGACTCAGGCTGAGCTGGACGTTTTCAGTCGCCTGGGGGTTGATATTTCCCAGCGCCATTTATTGCCGGATACGCTAGGTTTGCGTATCGATCAGGTGGTCAGAATGTGGTATCAGGCGCTTCCATGGCGGGGTCCGGATCAGGAAGAAGTGTGCTCGATGATCATCGCCCGCACGATTGAACTGGTGGAGCAAACCCGGCCGCTGCTGCCTGGCGTAAATCATGCCCTTGAACTTTGCCGTGATCAGGGGCTTAAAATTGGTCTTGCCTCTGCATCACCGCTGTTTATGCTCGATACCGTGCTGGAAATGTTTAATTTACAATCTTTCTTTGAGGTTCGTGTTTCTGCGGAAAAGCTGCCTTACAGCAAACCCCATCCTGAGGTCTATCTGCTGGCTGCGGGAGAATTACAGGTTGATCCCCTGCACTGTGTGACGCTCGAAGACTCTTTTAATGGCATGATCGCCACCAAAGCCGCACGTATGCGCTCCGTGGTAGTGCCGGACCAGGAATACAGTATGGATCCGCGCTGGGCGCTCGCCGATGTCAAACTTTCTTCCCTCGAACAACTGCATGTGGTGCATATCAGTTAACTTTATAC
>NZ_JAFMOS010000397.1 GCF_019049755.1 Rahnella perminowiae | reverse complement strand
TAGCAATATTGTTCACCATTTCGCTAGCCTGATCTTGCAGGTTATTATTGAGATTGATTAGATGGTCGGATGTGTTGTGGAAAGCGCCAAATGAATAAAATGACTCGAAAGAGCGGGTTGCGGTTGCCGCTGTTATGGATGAAACGCGCAATCCTGCTTTTACTCAGCTTATGGATAACGGGCATCCTTCTTTTTTCTTTTATACCCGTGCCTTTTTCTGCCGTGATGGTGGAACGACAGATTTCCGCGTGGTTGACCGGTGATTTTGGCTATGTTGCTCATTCGGACTGGGTGCCAATGCGTGAGATTTCCGCGCCCATGGCGCTCGCGGTAATGGCAGCAGAAGATCAAAAATTCCCGACCCATTGGGGATTTGATGTCGATGCTATTCAGTCGGTGCTGGATAAAGACGGCGGAAAAATGCGGGGGGCTTCCACACTGTCCCAGCAGACCGCTAAAAACCTGTTTTTGTGGGACGGGCGCAGCTGGGTGCGTAAAGGGCTGGAGGCCGGCCTGACGGTGGGCATTGAAACCGTATGGACAAAACGTCGCATTCTGACGGTGTACCTGAATATTGTGGAGTTTGGTGACGGCGTCTTTGGCGTCGAGCAGGCTGCGCAGCATTTCTTTCATAAGCCAGCCAGTCGCCTGACCGCTTCTCAGGCTGCGTTACTGGCGGCCGTGTTGCCGAATCCGCACCTGTTCAAAGTCAACGCGCCTTCCGCGTATGTCATTCGCCGTCAGCAATGGATACTGCGCCAGATGAGCCAGCTCGGCGGGGAGTCTTTTCTGCAAGAACATAAACTTCATTAGTACGGGTCATTAACGCAAAAAAGGACAGCACGCAGGCTGTCCTTTTTGTTATCACGCACTGAATTATTTGACGTAGGTAAATGCCGTAGTGACGTGTTTAACGCCGCTCACGCCAGCAGCAATCCCCGCCGCAGATTTACCTTCTTCCTGCGTCACCAGACCCAGCAGGAATACTTCGCCGTTTTCGGTAGTGACTTTGACGTTAGATGATTTAACCGAATCACTGGTCAGCAGCTGAGAACGGACTTTGGTGGTGATCCACGTGTCCATAGACGCTGTGCCCATGCTTACCGGTTTACCGGTACGGATTTCGTTATACACTTCCGTTGCGCCTTCAACACCCATCGCAATTTGTTTGGCGCGTGAGGCCATATCCGCCGTCGGTGCCTGACCGGTTAACAGGACTTTACCCTGATACGCTGTCGCCACGATACGGGCTTCGTCTTTCAGTTGTTTATCTTTGCTCACCGCGTTAGAAACACGGGCTTCCAGCGTGCTGTCATCAACCTGCGTACCGACCGTACGTGGGTCAGTCGTTGTTTTTGTTGCGACGCCAGCTGCACCAACTACCGCAGCGGCGACACAGCCTTGTAACAGAAGGGCGCTTAACAATACTGCAAAGAGAGGACTCGCCTTCATGTGATCTCCTTAATCGTCCTGGTGTGGGAACAGCGTGTTATCTATCAGGTCACAGAGACAGTTAACTGTGAGCATATGCATTTCCTGAATGCGGGCGCTGCGATGAGACGGAATACGGATCTCAACATCATGAGGCCCCAGTAAACCCGCCAGTTCGCCGCCGTCATAACCTGTTAATGCGACAATAGTCATATCACGGGTTACCGCTGCTTCAACGGCTTTGACAATATCACGGCTGTTGCCGCGGGTAGAAATGGCCAGCAGAACATCACCCGCCTGACCTAAGGCGCGCACCTGTTTAGCATAAATTTCTTCATGCAGACGATCGTTGGCAATCGCAGTCAGCACAATGTTATCTGCACATAATGAGATTGCAGGAAGGCTCGGTCGTTCAGTTTCAAAACGATTAATCAGACTGGCGGAAAAATGCTGTGCGTTTGCCGCAGAGGTGCCGTTGCCGCAGCACAGAATTTTATTGCCGTTGAGCAGCGATTGCACCAGCGTCATCGCGGCGCGGGAAATCGCGTCAGGCAAAGCTTCTGCCGCCGCAATCTGAGTTTGAATACTTTCTGTAAAGCAGACTTTGATTCTATCCAGCACGGGTTGTCGTCCAGTCAGTCGTCGTAATATTTATTCCGCATTGAAGGCATCACGCAGCCATTCTACCTGGCTGCCGGTGATGGCAAAAACATCAAAACGGCAAGATGATGTGTCAAAGCTTGCATTCTTTCCTGCAAGCCAGAAAGACGCAGCGCGTAACAGGCGCTGCTGTTTTTGAACCGTTACGCTGGCCGCTGCGCCACCAAAACTGGCGTTGCGCCGGTAACGAACTTCAACAAACACCCAGGTTTGCTGGTCATGCATAATCAGGTCAATTTCACCGGCACGGCAGGCCACATTGGCCGCCACAAAGGTTAACCCGGCTTTTTCGAGATAGCGCCGTGCAAAGGCTTCGTATTTATCGCCGCACGCCCGTGTCTTTGACAAAAAAGGCTTCATCAGTACGTCCTTGTACCTGTAATCGTTGAGAATTCCGATCTCAGTCATGCTGTTTCAGTTTTCTCTTAAGAAGAAACTGGCACCAGCGAGCCCTGGCGGTATTGCAGCCATGGCAATTTACGGTGGATGACACAGTTGCCATTGGCACTCAAATCTCCGGTGCTGCCGGAAACCTGGAAGCCAGGCAATGTGCGCATCTGGGAGAAGTGATTCGCCAGACTCCACGCATCGATACCCATCGCATAGAGACGAACCAGTGAATAATCGTTACCAAATTTCGCGGCTGCCTGCTGCATCAGCGCCGGGTTACCGCCTGCCAGCAACGGAATATCGCTAAACTGTACGCCTTCCATTTCCAGACGGTAGTCCGGCCCGGCACCTGCCTGGTAGCTACGTGAACTGGCATAGACTGCCGGATGTGAACGGCCATTTACGGCAAGATCCAGCATCGGTTTGATCAGCGTCAGTTCACTTTGTGTCGCGACAACGTAGACGGAATCCACCGCCCCCCCGGTACTGCCTTGCGTAATCTGTGCATCTGTTGGCGGTGCCGGGATAGTAATGCCACCAATAGTCACGCCCTGCGCTTGTGCTGGCGCGGCGGCATCACTGGCGATGACCGGCGTACCCGTCAGGCGGATACCGCTGCCGATAGAAGAACGTAATTCACCGGCTGAACCGAGACCTTGTTTCAGCACGGTTTGGCCGCCCAGTTTCTGCCATTCATTAGCAAAAGCCTGTGCGATACGGTCGCCGAAGTTGCCACGCGGCACCAGTAACAGCGGCATACGTTTCTGCTCAGACCACATGTGGCGCGCAGCATCCTGTGCCTCGTCTTCCGGCGAGAGCGCAAAGTAACAGATATTCGGGCTGTTTTTCTCAGTTTCTGGCTGATTGAGCGCTAAAACATTCAGCGGGGTCTGATCAGAAGAGAGTTCATTCACCTGATCTTTCAGCAGCGGACCGACAACCAGCGTTGCGCCATCCTGCTGAGCCTGCGTCAGAAGTGCGGCCAGCGGCTGACCATTGGTGTCATACACTTTCACCTGCGCATTACTGCTGGCAACGGGGGCCGCCGCCGGCGTTGCGGCCGGCTGGGCCGGTGAAGGATCGGTCTGCGCCGGGGTGTTTTGTGCGCCGGCATCCGGTGCGGAGGTACTGACGGCCGCGTTCGGGTCAGCCGGTACCTGCGGTTGTGCGTTAGCATCCGCCGTGGCTGCCTGCGGCGCCGGCTGGCTGATCTGACCGTTCATGGCTGCATTAAAGCCCTGCTGAATGGCATTCCCGTAAACTTGTGCCGGGCCGCTCATCGGCAGGAACAGTGCAATTTTGCCGGTTGAGGCAGGCTGGAAGGTCAGCACATTATTAAGCTGAGTTGGCAGACTTTTCGCTGCCGGATTCACCGGATAACGACGTTGCCAGTCTTTAATCCCGGCTTTCAGCAAATCAGGATCCTGTTTGTTGCTTTGCCATACGCTGAGTAAATCCAGCCATCCCTGCAACGTATTTTCATCAGCATTGATCACGATGCTGCTGACGTCCTGCGGGGACAGCTGCGTCAACGCCATCCAGGTGTGGTCAATATTGTCCTGATGTGGCTGTCCTTGTAACAGCGATTCCTGTGCGATATAGGCGCGGATCACGCCGAGGCTGGTGCGTCCCTGGCTGGCATCGATTTGCGCCTGATAATAACGGGCTTTCTGATCGTTGGTCAGACTGTGAGGGTCGAGCTGGCTCAGGCTGGTGGCGGCTGCCGGATAATTTTTCAGCGCAACCTGCACTTCTGCACTGGTCAGTTGCTGCTCGACGGTTTGAGCGGCGGTCAGATTTTGCGGTACTTTAGCCAGTTGCTCCGCCGCCTGAGGCGCTTTGCCTTCGCGTATCAGGGCACGCACTGCAAGCAATTGCCAGTCAGCCTTGTTATCATCACTGCTTTGCTGCGCCTGCTGCAAATAATAGTCAGAGCTGCCGGACGCTGCACCCTGGACACTTTCTGTCGGTGCCTGCGGCGCCTGGCCAGAACAGCTGGCGAGAAGCATCGCCACGATGATGGCAGGGAGTAAACGTCCCGAACGGGTACGAAAGGTCATTGAGGAAGGCATTCAGTTTCCAGTGATGTTTTTTTAAGATGCTCAATATTAAATCGGCAATCCGGATGAAACAATGAATCAAGACGATCAAGCAGATATTTCTGCCTCAACGCTGTATATCGTACCGACGCCAATTGGCAATTTAGGGGATATTACCCAACGCGCGCTGGCCGTACTGAACAGTGTCGATTTGATTGCTGCAGAAGATACCCGCCATACCGGATTGCTGCTGCAACATTTCGCGATCACCGCAAAAATGTACCCGCTGCATGACCATAACGAACAGCAGAAAGCCGAGCATTTACTGGCGAAATTGCAGGAAGGCCAGACCATTGCGCTGGTCTCGGATGCCGGTACGCCGCTGATTAATGACCCCGGTTATCATCTGGTGCGTCGCTGCCGCGAAGCCGGTATCCGCGTGGTGCCGTTACCCGGTGCCTGTGCGGCGATCACCGCCCTTTGTGCGGCGGGTTTGCCTTCTGATCGTTTCTGTTACGAAGGGTTTCTGCCCGCTAAAACCAAATCCCGTAAAGATACGTTGCAGTCACTGATTGAAGAACCGCGCACGTTGATTTTCTATGAATCAACGCATCGTTTACTCGACAGTCTGCAGGATATGGTCGAAGTGTGGGGGCCTGAGCGGTATGTGGTGCTGGCGCGTGAACTGACCAAAACCTGGGAAAATATTCACGGTGCGCCTGTCGGCGAGCTGCTGGCCTGGGTGCAGGAGGTCGAAACGCGCCGGCGCGGCGAAATGGTGCTGATTGTTGAAGGCCATAAAGTGGATACCGAAGCGTTACCGGCAGAAGCCCTGCGTACTCTGGCGCTTTTGCAAAAAGAACTGCCACTGAAAAAAGCTGCCGCGCTGGCCGCTGAAATCCACGGTGTGAAGAAGAATGCGTTGTATAAATACGCGCTTGATGAGCAAGAGGGTGACAAATAGGGCGTAATACCCTATTATCCGCCGCGGAGTTGACCAGACAGTCGCCGCTTCTTTGCCGTCCCTTTCGGGGGAGACAGAAGGAGGGGAGGAAAGTCCGGGCTCCATAGGGCAGGGTGCCAGGTAACGCCTGGGAAGCGCGAGCTTACGACAAGTGCAACAGAGAGCAAACCGCCGATGGCCCGCGCAAGCGGGATCAGGTAAGGGTGAAAGGGTGCGGTAAGAGCGCACCGCGCGGCTGGCAACAGTTCGTGGCATGGTAAACTCCACCCGGAGCAAGGCCAAATAGGGGTTCACATGGTACGGCCCGTACTGAACCCGGGTAGGCTGCTTGAGCCAGTGAGCGATTGCTGGCCTAGACGAATGACTGTCCACGACAGAACCCGGCTTAACGGTCAACTCCACTCCATTGAAAACAGAAGCGGGTGTTCCCCTCAGGGATACACCCGCTTTTGTTCCCTTCAGGACAGCTTGTACAAACGATAACGTCCGTTCTGCAACAGAACTTTGTAATGTCCAAACACTGTCTGGTTTGCACCGGCGTAGATCGTTTTCCCTTTATATTTCACCATCACTTTTTCCTGACCGCCTATTTCCGTGACCAATATAATTTTCGGAACCGCAGGTTTCGGCGGACTGACGGCTGCGGCAGGCAGAACAGTATCTGTCTCTGAAGCCGACAGGAGTTTTGCTGAATCCATTGTCTGCCCGTGATACATCAGCTCAAAATGCAAATGTGGCCCGGTGCTGCGTCCGGTATTCCCGGAGTAGCCAATCACTTTGCCCCGTTCAATTTCTTGCCCGGTGGCCACAGTGATCCTGTCAAGGTGCAGATAGCGGCTACGCCACCCGAGCGGATGACGTATTACCACGTAATTTCCCGCAGTCGGATGAGACATGGCTTCCTCGACGATCCCCTTCTCCGTAGCCAGCACCGGCGTTAACCGTGGCGCGGCAAAATCAGTCCCCTCATGCGGGGAAAAACGTTGCATGAGGGGGTGCCAGCGCAGGCTGAACGGGGACGTGATCCGCAACGGAATATTTAATGGCGAAAGGAAGTGGGGATAGCGAATTGACGATGTTTTTGATGTCTCGGTATTCCCCTCTGATATTTTGTCTCCTGGGGCAGTCAGTAACATTGCTGAAGAAAAATGATCCTCAATAACTTCAACATCGGGACGCGTAGCCTGAATCAGAGCCAGCGTTACCGCCACATCGTCCGTCGCCTGAGTTAAAAGCGGAATGAGCAGCAGGAAAAGTAATATCCGGCGCATGGATTAAAGTCGCTCAATAAAAAACATCACCAGTCCGGCCATGGCGATTGAAGGTCCGAAGGGGATGTAATGTTTGGCGGATTCAGGATGGTCTTCATCCAGCGACCGGCGTTTGTTGAGTACTGTACAGAGCAGGTAAACAATAATACCGGACCCTGCAGACCAGAGAATCAGTTCAGGGAGTTTTTCCATGCCCAGCCAGGCGGTGATGGCAGCCATCAGTTTAACGTCGCCATAACCTAATCCTTCGCGGCCACGTAATTTTTCATAGGCTGCCATGACGGTATAAAGCAAAAGCCAGGCAAGCGCTGCGCCACAAATCGCTGAGCGCGGCGCAATACCAGTCGTACCCAAAACCGAACCCAGTAAGCCGCTCCATAACAGCAGCGATACTAAACCGTCCGGCAAAATCAAATGCTGAAAATCAATCACTGACAAGCTGTAGAGCAGGCAGAAATAGAGGAAAAAGCAACAGACCTGAATTTCAGTAAACTGCGGCAGCGCCACCAGGGTTAGCAAGGTAAAAACACTACCGCACAGTATTTCGGATATCAGATACTGTGGGGAGATAGTGCTCTGACAATGACGACACTTACCTTTAAGCCATAACCAGCTCAGGACAGGAATATTGTCACGTTTCCAGACCGGTGCACCACATGCCGGACAATGTGAAGGCGGCCACCAGAGATTCACTTTTACCGCATCCGGTTCCGGGCTTAATTCGGAAAAAATCATTAACGGAAGCCGGTAAATCATTACATTAATAAAGCTGCCAATAAATAATCCGAATATCAGTGCCATGATAGGATAAAACCAAAAATAGAAA
>NZ_JAFMOS010000623.1 GCF_019049755.1 Rahnella perminowiae | reverse complement strand
CTTGGAACTGCATTATTTACGTCTTAAATCTTTAAATCTCAAAAGCTTAAAAATTTGGAGCGGGAAACGAGACTCGAACTCGCGACCCCGACCTTGGCAAGGTCGTGCTCTACCAACTGAGCTATTCCCGCTCTGCGCACTCAACGAAATTCTTCATCGGTACGGGGTGCGCATTATACGAGAAATCCTTTTTGCCGCAAGCCCCTGAAAGCAAAAAAACGTTTTTTTCGTTCAAGTGCCGATTAAACCATCAAAGCGACGATTTAATCAGCGAAACGCGATGATTTTGTGCTCCGTATGTATTTTTAACGTTTTTTAAAATAAATCGCCTAAATCATTCACGTTGCAGGAAAGCGGCAAACTCACAACAAATCGGTCAGTGATTCAGGTGAGAGAGTGCAGCCAACGCATCTGCAGCCTGAAGGATGACGGAGATTAAAGATTAATAAAATGTTCGCGGTAGTACGCCAGTTCAGCCACAGATTCACGGATATCATCCAGCGCCTGATGAGTATTTTGCTTCTTAAAACCACCCAGCACTTCCGGTTTCCAGCGACGCGCCAGTTCCTTCAGCGTGCTGACGTCCAGATAACGGTAATGGAAATAGGCTTCCAGCTCCGGCATATATTTAAACAGAAAACGTCTGTCCTGGCCGACGCTGTTGCCGCAAATCGGCGATTTGCCCGCAGGAACCCACTCTCGCAGGAAGTCGATAGTTTTTTGCTGTGCGGCATTGTCATCAAACGGACTGGCTTTGACGCGATCAACCAGACCGCTGCCGGTGTGGGTGCGCACATTCCAGTCATCCATCAGCGCCAGCTGCGCGTCAGACTGATGGACTGCCATGACCGGGCCTTCGGCCAGAATGTTCAGATGCGCGTCGGTCACCAGCGTCGCAATCTCAATAATACGGTCACGTTCAGGATCCAGACCGGTCATTTCCAGGTCAATCCAAATTAAATTCGAGTCATTAGCGGCCATGATGTGTCCTGTTACAAAGTAGAGAGTTGACGGAGTTCTCCGTCATTCGGGCAATTAATATAAAATAGCTGGTATCATAGTCGTTTTGGTCGCACCGAGCGATTAAAGCCAGTCAAGTGAGGCGCAGTGACTAAATCAAAACTGTCTAAAGGGCAACAACGTCGCGTTCAGACTAACCATCAGCGTCGTCTGACACAGACGGACAAACGCAAAGAGCTGGACGATTCTCTGCATGGCGAACCGCAGGACGGCGTCGTCATCAGCCGTTTCGGGATGCATGCGGACGTTGAAGCGGCCGACGGCAGCCAGCACCGTTGCAATATCCGCCGAACCATCCGTTCTCTGGTGACCGGCGACCGCGTGGTATGGCGCGCCGGCGAAAATACCAGTGTGAAAGGTATCGTCGAGGCGGTCCATGAACGAACTTCCGTTCTCACACGCCCTGATTTCTATGATGGCGTCAAACCCATTGCCGCAAACATTGACCAGAGCGTGATTGTCTCCGCCATCCTGCCGGAACTGTCGCTTAATATTATTGATCGTTACTTGGTGGCGTGCGAAACGGTTGAAGTTGAACCGCTGATTGTGCTCAATAAAATCGATCTGCTCGACGACGAAGGCCGTCAATTCGTTCAGGGCATGATGGATATCTACCGCAAAATAAATTACCGCGTCCTCGAAGTGTCGAGCCAGACCGGTGAAGGTATGCCTGCGTTTGAAAAGGCGCTGACTGACCGCATCAGTATTTTCGCCGGTCAGTCCGGCGTGGGTAAATCCAGTCTGCTGAACGCCCTGTTGCCACCGGATGAAAAACAAATTCTGGTGAATGAAGTGTCCGATAACTCAGGCCTGGGTCAGCACACCACGACAGCGGCGCGTTTGTATCACTTCCAGCATGGCGGTGACGTTATTGACTCCCCGGGCGTGCGTGAATTCGGTTTATGGCACCTTGCGCCAGAACAGATCACCCAGGGCTTTGTCGAATTCCGCCCTTTCCTCGGCTACTGTAAATTCCGCGACTGCAAGCATGGCAGTGATCCGGGCTGTGCAATCCGTGATGCCGTAGACCGTGGTGAAATAGCCGAAGAACGTTTCGACAATTACCACCGTATTCTGGAAAGCATGGAAGACGTAAAAACACGTAAAAACTTCGACGCACTTTAATACTAAGTGGTTGAATTAATATGTTAATGGCAATCGGGTAACGTTAACGGAAGTTGAACCGTTGATTTCACCCCGTTACAATCCTCCGCCATACAACACTGCATGCCCCTGAATACCATTCGGGGGCGCCTGCAAAATGGCCGGTACGCCGGTCATTCATATCATTCAAGAGGTTTTCCCCGTGCTGGACAGTATCAAAATCAAACTTCAATATTTACTTCCTAAACAAGGACTGACCCGTCTGGCTGGCTGGGGCGCAGATAAGCGTGCTGCCACGCTGACACATTGGGTGATCAGAGCATTTGCCCGTTTTTATAACGTCGACATGAAAGAAGCACAAAATCCGGATCTCAAATCATATGCCACGTTTAACGAATTCTTCGTGCGTCCGCTGCGCGAGGGCGCACGTCCGGTGGTCAGTGGTCTGGATATGCTTTGCCTGCCAGCCGACGGTGCAGTCAGCCAGTTAGGGGCAATTACCGGGGGCAAACTGTTCCAGGCTAAAGGTCATTTCTACAGTTTAGAAGCATTGCTGGCAGGTAACTATTTGCTGGCAGAGCAATTCAAAGACGGACAGTTTGCCACTGTTTATCTGGCACCACGTGATTATCACCGGGTGCATATGCCGTGCGACGGCGTGCTGCGTGAAATGATTTATGTCCCGGGAGATTTATTTTCAGTCAATCCGCTGACCGCCGCGAATGTACCCAATCTTTTCGCCCGTAACGAACGCGTCATCTGCGTCTTTGATACTGAATTCGGGCCGATGGTACAGATTCTGGTTGGCGCAACGATTGTCGGCAGCATTGAAACCGTCTGGGCAGGCTGCGTCACGCCGCCGCGCGAAGGCATTATCAAGCGTTGGACTTATCCGGCAGCCGGTGAAGAAGGTGCCATCGCGCTGGAAAAAGGTCAGGAAATGGGCCGTTTCAAACTGGGTTCCACGGTGATCAACCTGTTTGCCGCTAATCAGGTTCGCTTCATGCCGAATCTGAGTAATGGCACGGTGACCCGCATGGGCGAACCGTTCGCCGAAGCTCTGCGTGCTCCGGCAGCAGCAGCGGAACCTGTGGTAGCAGAAGCCTCTGTCACTACAGAAGCGCCAGCAGGTGTCGCAACCGCTGAACCGCAGGCTCCGAAAGATTATTAAGTTCGCGCTGAACTGACATACAGAACTGAAAAAAGGATATGACCGAGTGCGCCTGTTCCCCGCCTTGCTGATGAGTTTATTGCTGTCCCTGCCATTGATGGCGGGTGCAGCACCGACTGAAGATCAGCTCAAACAAGAGTTGAAACAGGCGGAAGCCAATAAAGAAATGGCCAATCAGACGCAGGTGGTTGAGGCGCTGCAAAGCGCACTCAACTGGCTGAATGAAGCCAGCGTTTCAGCCGGGCGCTCGGCGGAATATCAAAAGGTCATTGATGACTTTCCAAAACTGACGCAGGCCCTGCGCCAGGAATTGCAAAATCAGCCTGACAAGCCGCCCGCGCTGGATGACAGCATCTCCACGGCTCAGCTCGAGCAACAAATTCTGCAAGTCAGCAGTCAGCAGCTGGAAGAAACCCGCCAGTTGCGTCAGGAGCAGGACCGCTCCCGCGACATCAGCGACTCACTGAGTCTGATCCCGCAACAGCAATCCGAAGCCCGCAACGCGCTGAGCGACATCGATCAGCGCATACAGGCGGCGACCGCGACGGCAATCTCCTCGCCGCTGGCACAGGCCCAGCTCAGCGCACTTCAGGCCGAATCTGCAGCGCGTAAAGCCAAGGTTGATGAACTGGAACTGGCTCAGCTTTCTGCCAATAACCGGCAGGAACTGTCGCGAATGCGCACAGATCTCTACAAAAAACGCGCCGACTTTCTTGATCAGCAATTACAGGCCTTACGCAATACACTGAATAACCAACGCCAGCGGGAAGCTGAACAGGCGCTGGAAAAAACCGAGCTGCTGGCCGAACAGAGTGGTGAATTGCCGCACTCTATCAGTCAGCAGTTGCAGGCCAACCGTGAGTTGTCGCTGGCACTGAATCAGCAGGCGCAGCGGATGGACCTGATCTCCTCTCAGCAGCGTCAGGCCGCTGCACAAACTCAACAGGTACGTCAGGCGATTAATACCATTCGCGAACAGGCACAGTGGCTTGGCGCGTCTAATTTACTTGGCGAAACACTGCGGGCGCAGGTTGCGCGTCTGCCGGATATGCCGAAACCGCAACAGCTTGACCGCGATATGGGCCAGTTGCGCGTGCAGCGCCTGCACTATGAAGATTTACTGGATAAGCAGGCTATTTATCGCCAGGCAAGGCAGGATGACGGAAAACCGCTAACTGCGGCTCAGCAAAAAATTCTGGATGCACAGTTGCGGACGCAGCGTGATTTGCTCAATTCCCTGCTTTCAGGTTGCGATACCCAAATTCTTGAACTCACCAAGCTGAAAGTGGCGAACAGCCAGCTGGTGGAAGCGCTGAATGATGTTCATGATGCCGCCCACCGTTATCTGTTCTGGGTGGCAGACGTCAGCGCCATCGGCATTTCTTACCCGGTGCAGGTCGCGCATGATCTGAAACGTCTGCTTTCACTGGATTCACTCAGTCAGCTCGGCGGTGCGTCGATGATGATGGTCACCAGCAAAGAAACGCTGCTGCCATTATTTGGAGCACTGATTCTGGTGATTATCAGCATCAGTTCGCGCAAACATTATTACGCGTTCCTGGCACGTGCCAGCAGTAAAGTGGGTAAGGTCACACAGGATCATTTCTCGCTGACCCTGCGCACCGTGTTCTGGTCGATTCTGGTCGCCATGCCGTTGCCGGTGCTGTGGGCAGCGCTGGGCTTCGGGCTGCAAAGCGCGTGGCCGTACCCGATTGCAGTTGCGATCGGCGATGGTGTCACCGCAACCCTGCCAATCCTGTGGGCATTTATGGTCAGTGCCGCGCTGGCGCATCCGCAAGGGTTATTTGTCGCCCACTTCGGCTGGCCGCAACGTGCGGTATCACGTGCCCTTCGCTACTATGCGCTGTCGATCTGGGTGCTGGTGCCGTTAATTATGGCGCTGATTACCTTCGATAATCTTAACGATCGGGAGTTCTCAAATACGCTGGGGCGGCTGTGCTTTGTTATTTTGTGTCTGGTGGTCGCGCTGGTCACCCACAGCCTGAAACGCGCGGGAATTCCGCTGTATCACGATAAAAAAGGCAACAGCGAAAACGTCATCAACAAAGCCTTATGGTGGATGCTGCTGGGCGCGCCCGTTGTGGCCGCACTGGCTTCGCTGATGGGCTACCTCGCGACCTCACAGGCGCTGCTGGCACGCCTGGAAACCTCGGTAGCCATCTGGTTCGTATTACTGGTGATTTACCACATTATCCGGCGCTGGATGCTGATCCAGCGCCGTCGTATTGCGTTCGAACGCGCCAAGCAGCGCCGGGCAGAAATGCTGAATCAGCGTGCCCGCGGTGAGGACGATGCCCATCAGGTCAGTACCAGTAATGAAGGGACGGTTGAGATCGAAGAACCCGTGGTGGATCTGGATGCTATCTCCGCGCAATCACTGCGACTGGTACGTTCCCTGCTGACATTGATCGCCCTGATCTCGGTGATCTTCCTGTGGTCTGAGATCCACTCGGCCTTCTCGTTCCTGGAAAATATTCATCTCTGGCAGGTTGCGTCTACGGTTCAGGGCGTAGAGAGCATGCAGCCGATCACACTGGGATCGGTGTTGATCGCCATTCTGGTGCTGATTATCACGACGCAACTGGTGCGTAATCTGCCCGCGCTACTGGAACTGGCGCTGTTGCAACATCTGGATCTGACGCCGGGCACCGGTTATGCCGTGCTGACCGTGACCAAATATGTGTTGCTGCTGATTGGCGGCCTGACAGGTTTCTCGCTGATCGGGATCGAATGGGCAAAACTACAATGGCTGGTGGCAGCACTTGGTGTCGGTCTCGGCTTCGGTTTGCAGGAAATTTTCGCTAACTTTATTTCCGGCCTGATTATCCTGTTTGAAAAACCGATCCGTATCGGCGATACCGTGACGATCCGCAACCTGACCGGCAGCATCACCAGGATCAATACCCGCGCCACAACGATCGCCGACTGGGACCGTAAGGAGATTATTGTGCCCAACAAGGCCTTTATCACCGAACAGTTCATCAACTGGTCGTTGTCAGATTCCGTTACCCGTGTGGTGCTGACTGTGCCTGCGCCGTCGGAAGCCAACAGTGAAGAAGTGACCGAAATTCTGCTCGGTGCCGCGCACCGCTGTTCGCTGGTGCTGGACATGCCTGCGCCGGAAGCCTATCTGGTGGATCTCCAGCAGGGGATTCAGATTTTCGAGCTACGTATGCATGCCGCTGAAATGGCACACCGTATGCCGCTGCGCCATGAAATCCATCAGCTGATCCTGTCCGGATTCCGCGAGCATGGCATTACGCTGCCGTTCCCGCCATTCCAGGTGCGTATGGAAACACTGCACCGCGCGCAAAATGGCAATAACGCGACCTTTACCAGCAGCAGCGGCAGTGGTCGCAGCGGAAACAGTTCGCGCTCACCGGGCGACTTATAAAAGCCAAAAGAAAAGCAAAAAGGGCAGATCCTTCTGCCCTTTCAGATTGCTGACAAAGTCCTGACCCTGAGGTCAGGGCTGAACAGCAGAATCAGGATCAGGCGCGCGTCACCGGGAAGGCCAGCACATCGCTCAGGCTGGCGGCACCCAGTGCAATCATAATCAGACGGTCAACGCCCAGCGCCACACCAGAACACTCCGGCATGCCGTGCGCTAACGCATCCAGCAGATTGTTATCAATGGGATGCTGCGGCAGGCCGCGTGCCGCGCGTTTACGGTTGTCCTGCTCGAAACGCTGACGTTGTTCACGACTGTCTGTCAGTTCACGGAAACCATTTGCCAGCTCAATGCCTTTGTAATACACCTCAAAACGCTCGGCCACGCGGTGATCTTCCGTGCTGATTTCTGCCAGAGATGCCTGCGTCGCCGGGAAGTGATAGACGAATGTCGGCTTATCGCGGCCAATATGCGGCTCCACGCCCATCGTAAATAACAACTGTAACAGGGTGTCGCGGTCTTCTTCGGTGTCGGCAATATTGGATAAATCCAGTTTTGCCGCCGCTTCGCGCAGCTCAGTTTTATCGGCAGAGAGGGGATCAATACTTAAATGGCGGGTAAATGCCTGCTGATAAGACAAGGTTTCAGCACTGTCGCAATCGAGTACCTGCTGGAGCAGATCATCCACTTCATTCATCAGGCGGTACATGTCATAACGCGGACGGTACCATTCCAGCATGGTGAACTCCGGGTTGTGATGACGTCCGGCTTCTTCATTACGGAAACTGCGGCCCATCTGGTAAATCGGCCCGCTGCCCGCTGCCAGCAAACGTTTCATGTGATATTCCGGGCTGGTCATCAGATACAGCGTCATGCCGTCAGCCGCACCCGGCCCGACAAAACGCGTCTCAAACGGTACCAGATGAATGTCGGTCACCGTGGCCTGACTCATCGCTGGCGTTTCAACTTCCAGTACGCCGCGATCGGCAAAGAAACGTCGGATCTCAGCGAGGATTGCCGCACGCTTCAACAAATTGGCGACAGAAGCACTGGGTTGCCAGCTTGCTGTTTCGCTCATGGTGATTTACTCCGAATTCAGAAAAGTCATGCAGTCTACCCGCATCCCCGCAGGCAAACAATTATCTCATTTTGCGAAGCAAAAAGCAGAGAAAGCCCAAACCTGCATTCACATCAAATTACCGCTTCTACCCCTTTGGTATCATAATTCCCTTACAAACAATAAGAATATCAGCCATCGGGACAGCGCCTGTATGTCATCGGGGTTCACTAACTCTTCGAATATGAAGAGCTTTTCGCGGGTGTTTCAAACCCGATCTCATTGATGATAGTGGAGGAATGCAGTGCAAACCTTTAACGCCGACATTGCAATTATAGGTGCAGGTGGGGCGGGTTTACGCGCAGCAATAGCCGCAGCGGAAGCCAATCCCAACCTGAATATCGCGTTGATTTCGAAAGTGTACCCAATGCGCAGCCACACGGTCGCTGCCGAAGGCGGTTCTGCCGCAGTGACACAAGATCACGACAGCTTTGATTTTCACTTCCAGGATACTGTTTCCGGAGGCGACTGGCTGTGTGAGCAAGACGTGGTGGATCATTTCGTGCATCAATGCCCGACTGAAATGGCCCAGCTAGAACTGTGGGGTTGCCCCTGGAGCCGTAAAGATGATGGTTCCGTCAATGTCCGCCGCTTCGGCGGGATGAAGATCGAACGTACGTGGTTTGCAGCGGATAAAACCGGTTTCCACATGCTGCATACATTGTTCCAGACCTCGCTGAAATATCCGCAAATCAAGCGATTCGACGAACATTTCGTTCTCGATATTCTGGTCGATGAAGGCCAGGTTCGGGGCGTTGTCGCCATTAATATGATGGAAGGCACACGCGTACAAATCCGGGCCAACGCCGTGGTCATGGCAACCGGCGGCGCTGGCCGTGTTTACCGTTATAACACCAACGGCGGCATCGTAACCGGTGACGGTATGGGCATGGCGTTCCGTCATGGCATCCCTCTTCGTGATATGGAATTCGTACAATATCATCCGACCGGCCTTCCGGGCTCCGGTATTCTGATGACTGAAGGTTGCCGGGGTGAAGGCGGTATTCTGGTCAATAAAGACGGTTACCGTTATCTCCAGGATTACGGTATGGGGCCGGAAACGCCGCTGGGTGAACCGAAAAATAAATACATGGAACTGGGCCCGCGCGACAAGGTATCGCAGGCGTTCTGGCACGAATGGCGGGCCGGCCGGACTATCGAAACACCGCGTGGTGACGTGGTGTACCTGGATTTACGCCATCTCGGCGAGAAAAAACTCCGTGAACGTCTGCCGTTCATCTGCGAACTGGCTAAAGCTTATGTCGGCGTCGATCCGATTACTGATCCGATCCCTGTTCGTCCTACCGCACACTACACCATGGGCGGCATCGAAACCGATGCGCAGTGTGAAACCCGCATCAAGGGTCTGTTTGCGGTCGGTGAGTGTTCGTCCGTCGGCCTGCATGGCGCAAACCGTCTCGGCTCAAACTCGCTGGCCGAACTGGTGGTGTTCGGCCGTATGGCCGGTGAAAAAGCAGCAGAACGCGCCGTACAAGCTAAAGACACCGGCAACAACGATGCGCTCGACGCACAGGTTCGTGATATCGAAAATCGTATCGCCGCGCTGATGGCACAGGAAGGCGACGAAAGCTGGGCAGCCATCCGCGACGAAATGGGTCTGGCGATGGAAGAAGGTTGCGGCATTTACCGCACCACCGAACTGATGCAAAAAACCATCAATAAACTGGCTGAACTGAAAGAACGCTTTAAGCGGGTGAAGATTCAGGATACCTCCAGCGTTTTCAATACGGATTTGCTGTACACCATCGAACTGGGGCATGGCCTGGAAGTGGCCGAATGCATGGCGCATTCCGCCCTGCACCGCCGCGAATCCCGCGGCGCGCATCAGCGTCTGGATGAAGGCTGTACTGAACGCGATGACGTGAATTTCCTCAAGCATACTCTGGCCTTTTATCAGCCAGACTCCGCCCCGCGTCTGGAATATGGCGACGTGAAAATTACCACGCTGCCACCGGCAAAACGCGTGTATGGCGGGGAATCTGAGACTCACGATAAAAAAGATAAGGAGCAATCACGTGGCTAAAATACGCAGCCTGAAGGTTGAAATCATGCGCTACAACCCGGAAACGGACAGCGCGCCGCATCCGGTGGTGTATGACGTGCCTTTCGATGAAACAACGTCGCTGCTCGATGCTCTGGGCTATATCAAAGATCATCTGGCCGCTGATCTTTCCTATCGCTGGTCCTGCCGGATGGCAATCTGCGGCTCATGCGGCATGATGGTCAATCGCGTGCCGAAGCTGGCATGTAAAACCTTCCTGCGGGAATATCCGGACGGTATGCAGGTGGAAGCGCTGGCGAATTTCCCGGTTGAGCGTGATCTGGTGGTCGATATGACCCACTTTATCGAAAGCCTGGAATCCATCAAACCTTACATTATCGGCAATACCCGCACGGTGGGTGAAGGCCCGGGTAAGCAAACTCCGGCGCAAATGGAGAAATACCATCAGTTCTCCGGCTGTATCAACTGCGGTTTGTGTTACGCCGCCTGCCCGCAGTTTGGTCTGAACCCGGAATTCATCGGTCCGGCCGCTATTACGCTGGCGCACCGCTATAACCTTGATAACCGGGACCACGGCAAGGCACAACGTATGCCGCAGCTAAACACTCAGAACGGTGTCTGGAGTTGTACGTTCGTCGGGTATTGCTCCGAAGTTTGTCCGAAGCACGTCGACCCCGCAGCCGCCATTCAGCAAGGCAAAGTCGAAAGCTCCAAAGACTTCATGATCGCGAGGCTGAGACCGCAATGAGGGAGGAAAATATGACAACTCAAAGTACGGGCAGCAAACGTAAGCCCTACGTGCGTGAGATGAAAGCCAGCTGGTGGAAAAGCTTACCGTTCTACCGTTTTTATATGCTGCGTGAGGGCACGGCGGTGCCGGCCGTGTGGTTCAGTCTCTTACTGCTGGCAGGGATTTTTTCGTTACGTAACGGGCCTGAAAGCTGGGCGGGTTTTGTGAATTTTCTGCAAAACCCGGTGGTCTTGCTGATTAACCTGATCGCCCTGCTTGCGGCGTTGTTGCACACCAAGACCTGGTTCGAACTGGCACCGAAAGCCTCTATTGTGATAGTGAAAGGCAAAAAAATGGGGCCGGAACCGGTGATTACCGGTTTCTGGGGCGTGACAATCGTCGTGACGCTGGTTGTACTTGTCATTGCACTGTTTCTTTAAGGAGGCGACATGAAAAATACTCTTCCTAAACGTTCAGACGAGCCGGTGTTCTGGGGATTATTTGGCGCGGGCGGTATGTGGAGCGCGATTTTCGCACCGGTGATGATCTTGCTGGTGTGCTTCCTGCTGCCGCTGGGCTTCTTCCCCGGTGACGCACTGAGCTATCCGCGCGTACTGGCATTTGCACAAAGCGGGATCGGGCGTTTGTTCCTGCTGCTGATGATCATTCTGCCTTTGTGGTGCGGGCTGCACCGGATCCATCATGCCATGCACGACCTGAAGATCCACGTTCCGGCCGGTAAATGGGTATTTTACGGTCTGGCGGCGATCTTAAGTATCGTGACCCTTATCGTATTGATCCGCCTCTGATCCGCAAAGATCCCCCTTTCCAGCGGTCATCTCTCTGGCCGCTGTTTTCATTCTTTCTGCACTGATTTTCCCTTTTTCTTTTTTGTTACCTACACTTAGAGAACATACTAAGGAAGGAAGGTCTATGCGTATCTGGTCAAAACTCAGCGTTATCGTCACAGCACTTCTGTCGGTCGCGTGCAGCGTAACGCCGCCTGCTGACGTCAAAGTCGTCAATAATTTCGAACTCACCCGTTATCTCGGTACCTGGTATGAAGTCGCCAGACTGGATCATAGTTTTGAAAGCGGACTGGAACGCGTCACCGCTAATTACAGTTTGCGTGATGATGGTGGGGTAAAAGTGATTAATCGCGGGTTTAATCCGCAAAAGAATAAATGGCAGGAAAGTGAGGGCAAAGGTTACTTCACCGGATCGCCGGCGCGGGCGGCGCTCAAGGTGTCATTCTTCGGCCCGTTCTATGGCGGCTATAATGTCATTGAGCTGGATAAGGATTACCGGTACGCGCTGGTATGCGGGCCGGATAAAAGCTACCTGTGGATCCTCTCCCGTACGCCAACACTGGATGACCGCGTGAAGCAGCAACTTCTGCAAACAGCACAAGGCTACGGATTCGATACCAGCAAACTGGTGTGGGTGAAACAGCCTTAATTCCCGTGCCGTAAAAACAACACTGCCTGCATCAATGTGCAGGCAGACATCAACTTACTTTACTATTACCCGCCCGCTATTGCGCGCTTTTCTGGATCGCTTGCCCACCGGCAGACACATCTTCCCCTACACCACGCGTGGTATTGCAGGCGGTTAACGCGGAAGACAGGACAACAACAGACAAGATAGCGAGGATACTTTTCTTCAGCATATAAATTTCCTTCCTATAAGAGAATGTAAAGTACGACACTGTTAGTGTAGCTAACTTTCCGGATATAGAAGGCAACAGGCAGGATTTTAGGACATTTGGTAAAAAACGAGGCTGAAGAAATCAGCCTGCTTTGGAAATCGCACCACCCAGATGTTGGATGTCTTCACCGAAACCATGAACCGTGTTGCAGCCGGATAACGAAGCCAGCAACGTCACTGAAACTACGATAAACATTATCTTCTTCAACATGGTAAACACAATCCAATTCAAAAAGTTGGGGCTGGAAAGCTGCGGCAGGATTTACTCTGCGGCAGCTTTCATCCGGCGTAATAAATAAGTATCGAAAACTTATTTAACGCGGGAAACGTATTCGCCAGAGCGGGTGTCACAACGGACAATTTCGCCGATCTGCACGAATAATGGCACTTTAACCACGGCGCCAGTGCTCAGGGTAGCTGGCTTACCGCCTGTACCTGCAGTATCACCTTTCAGGCCCGGGTCAGTATCAACAACTTCCGCTTCGATGAAGTTTGGTGGCTGAACCGCGATAGGACGGCCATCCCACAGCGTTACGATACATTCTGCGTTGTCCTGCAGCCATTTAGAGGCGTCAGAAACCGTCTTCTCTTCAACCTGATGCTGTTCGAAAGTCTCAGGGTGCATGAAGTGGTAGAACTCACCATCGTTGTACAGGTAGTTCATGTTGGTATCTACAACGTCAGCGCCTTCGCATGAGTCGGTAGATTTAAACGTTTTTTCTACACGGGAACCGGTCAGCAGACGACGCATTTTAACGCGTGCGAAAGCCTGGCCTTTGCCTGGTTTTACGAATTCACTGGATTCGATAGCGTAAGGCTCGCCCTCGAACATGATTTTAAGACCCGGACGGAAATCGTTGCTAGAATAAGTCGCCATGATGGCCCTCTAATTTTAAACTGGTATTAGCCAAAAAAATGGCAAACATTGTAACCCTAAACACGCCATTTAGAGAAGATTGGTTGTATCAACTCGGCGATGTTATCACTGACCCGGATGAACTGCTTACTCTTCTGGCACTTAACGACAATGCAGAATTGCAAAGTGGGCGTGAAGCCCGTCGTTTGTTCCCGCTTCGCGTGCCCCGCGCCTTTGTGGCACGTATGCAGCCGGGCGATCCACAGGATCCTTTATTGCTTCAGGTATTAACCGCACGCGAGGAGTTTATCGCCGCGCCGGGCTTTACCACTGACCCGCTTGATGAACAACGCAGCGTTGTTCCGGGTCTGTTGCACAAGTATAGCAATCGCGCCCTGTTACTGGTGAAAGGCGGATGTGCGGTAAATTGCCGCTACTGTTTCCGCCGTCATTTCCCGTATCAGGACAACCAGGGAAATAAGGCCAACTGGGTTCAGGCGCTGGATTATATCCGCACACGCCCCGAACTCGATGAAATTATTTTCTCCGGTGGTGATCCGCTGATGGCCAAGGATCATGAACTCGACTGGTTAATCGGTGAACTGGAAGGCATCGCACACATTAAGCGGCTGCGTATTCATACCCGTTTGCCGGTGGTTATTCCTGCACGTATCACGGATACCTTCTGCCAGCGCCTGGAAAAATCACGCCTTCAGGTGCTGATGGTAACGCATATTAATCACGCCAATGAGATCGATAATGCATTACGCGCCAGTATGGCGAAGCTGAAACGCCATGGCGTGACGTTGCTTAATCAGAGCGTGTTGCTGCGGGGGGTAAATGATTCTGCCGAAGTGCTTGCCACACTGAGCAACGCGCTGTTTGACGCGGGTATTTTACCTTACTACATCCACGTGCTGGATAAAGTACAAGGTGCGGCGCATTTCATGGTGAACGACGACGAAGCGCGCGTCATTATGAAACAACTGATGAGTAAAGTGTCAGGTTATATGGTGCCGAAACTGACCCGTGAGATTGGCGGCGAGCCGAGCAAAACCATTTTGGATCTGCGCCTGAAGCAGTCTTAACACATCCTTCCTCCCCCCAATAATTCAAGTTGCAGCAAGGCGGCAAGGGATGGAGTCCCGATGAGCTTACTCAGGTAAGTGATTCGGGTGACTGAACGTAGCCCACTCACTTGCGGCTTAAAGTATGAAGGGGGGAATGCAAAAAGGGATGCCAGTGGCATCCCTTTAATATTTTTATCGCTCAGGCGACGACTATGGGCACTTATAAACCTGACCGACCATTTTGCTGTCAACCGGTGCAAAGCTGGACAGGAAATTCTGGGACGGGCTGTTAGCACCATAAATGGTGTTGCCGCCCATCGCTGCCGCTTTGTTGCGCAGGTCATTAGCTGCGCCACGCATGGAGCTGCCGTCACCGCCGGTACCGGAGAACCAGTTGCTTTGGGCACCGGTGACTTGGCCAAGCAACTGACAATTTGCGCCTGGTTTGTCGTCTGTGAATTTCACCTGCTGACCCGCTGCATCCAGTTGATGAGTGGTACTGCACCCGGCAAGCAGCGCGATAGCTGACAGGCCCATTAACATTTTAATCCGCATCACTTTCCCCATTTGTTTTTGTAATCACATAAAGCCTATCAGAAAACACCTGGCTTTCTTAGGCATCCGTTGCCACGTATACCTAAGCTGGCGGTAACGGTAAAAATCCGAAAACCACGTAGAAACGAGTCTACACGTTAAAGGCCGGAGACAATGAGAGTTATCTTACTGAACCTGATAAAAAAGGGTCAAACAAAAAAACCCGGCCTTTTCAGACCGGGTTTTTTCAGTATATGAAGTCAGTGAGCAAAAAGCCCGCTGATTTCGCATACCTGCGGATGAACGCAGGGGGGATGATTACATCATGCCGCCCATGCCGCCCATGCCACCCATACCGCCAGCACCGCCCATATCGACTTTATCGTCTTTAGGCAGGTCGGTGATCATGCACTCAGTGGTGATCATCAGGCCAGCTACAGAAGACGCGTATTGCAGAGCAGAACGGGTCACTTTAGTTGGATCCAGGATACCCATTGCAATCATGTCGCCGTACTGTTCAGTGTAAGCGTTGTAACCGAAGCTACCTTCGCCTGCTTTAACGGTATTGGCGATAACAGAAGCTTCTTCGCCTGCGTTTACAACGATCTGACGCAGCGGAGCTTCCATTGCGCGCAGAGCAACGCGGATACCCACGTTCTGATCATCGTTGTCGCCAGTCAGGTTAGCCAGGGTATGAGCAACGCGAACCAGCGCCACACCACCACCGGCAACCACGCCTTCTTCTACCGCAGCACGGGTTGCGTGCAGGGCATCTTCAACGCGCGCTTTTTTCTCTTTCATTTCAACTTCAGTCGCTGCGCCCACTTTCAGAACGGCTACGCCGCCTGCCAGTTTAGCCACACGCTCTTGCAGTTTTTCACGATCGTAATCAGAAGTTGCTTCTTCGATCTGCTGACGGATCTGAGAAACACGGCCCTGGATAGTGGCTTCTTCACCCACACCATCAATGATGATGGTGGTGTCTTTGTTGATCACAACACGTTTAGCCTGACCCATATCTTCCAGGGTCGCTTTTTCCAGTTCCAGACCGATCTCTTCAGAGATAACAGTACCACCGGTCAGGGTTGCGATGTCTTGCAGCATGGCTTTACGACGATCGCCGAAGCCCGGAGCTTTAACCGCAGCCACTTTCACGATGCCACGCATGGTGTTCACGACCAGAGTCGCCAGGGCTTCGCCTTCAACGTCTTCAGCAATGATCAGCAGTGGTTTACCGGCTTTAGCAACGGCTTCCAGCACTGGCAGCATTTCGCGAATGTTAGAAATTTTCTTGTCAGCCAGCAGGATGAACGGGCTTTCAAGTTCAACAGAACCGGTTTCTGGTTTGTTGATGAAGTATGGGGAAAGGTAACCGCGGTCGAATTGCATACCTTCAACAACGTCCAGCTCGTCTTGCAGGCCAGTACCTTCTTCAACCGTGATCACGCCTTCTTTACCGACTTTTTCCATCGCTTCAGCGATCAGTTTACCTACGGTTTCGTCGGAGTTAGCGGAGATCGTCCCTACCTGTGCGATAGCCTTAGAGTCAGCGCAAGGTACAGACAATTTTTTCAGTTCTTCAACCGCAGCAACGACAGCTTTGTCGATACCACGTTTCAGATCCATCGGGTTCATCCCAGCAGCAACAGCTTTCAAACCTTCAGTGATGATTGCCTGCGCCAGAACAGTTGCAGTAGTGGTACCGTCACCCGCTGCATCGTTCGCTTTGGACGCGACTTCTTTCACCATTTGTGCGCCCATGTTTTCGAACTTGTCTTCCAGTTCGATTTCACGTGCAACGGACACGCCGTCTTTAGTGATGGTAGGTGCGCCGAAAGATTTGTCCAAAACCACGTTGCGGCCTTTAGGACCGAGGGTCACTTTTACTGCATCAGCAAGGATGTTTACGCCACGCAGCATTTTCACACGGGCGTCATTACCGAATTTTACTTCTTTAGCTGCCATTTTTAATTTCCCTTAAATTCGTTCTGTTCAGAAAAAAGTGGGTCGGGGGACAATCAGGCTTCAACAATGGCCAGAATGTCGCTCTCGGACATGATCAACACTTCTTCATTGTCGATCTTCTCAGCTTTCACGCCGTAACCGTCGTTGAAAATGACGATGTCGCCAACTTTCACGTCCAGCGCTTTAACTTCACCGTTTTCCAGAATGCGACCATGGCCGACAGCCAGGATTTCGCCACGGGTAGATTTACCTGCAGCTGAGCCAGTCAGAACGATGCCGCCAGCAGATTTAGATTCTACTTCTTTACGCTTGACGATAACGCGGTCATGCAATGGACGAATTTTCATTGATAACTCTCCTGTGAGCGGGTCCATATCTATTTTTAGGATTGAATGCCTGGCAGATTCCTGCCCGGCCTCGTGGTTTGTTTAATGGGGGCGATACCTCACCCTTCAAGGGGAAGAACAGAAAAAAATTTCTCTTTTTCTTTCGCTGCACGGATGACTAAAAATTGACCTCCGCAGTGCTTCCCAACAATCTTTTAACAATTAAGGCCACAGAGATTAGCGATCGCGGTGCTCTGTGTCGTCATCTTTTTTAGGTGAAACCAGACGTTCCTGCGTTTCATCCGTCCGCTGGAACTCGCCATCAAAGGTATTCCCTGTTGGCGCACTGCTTCCCCAGTTACCACCGGAACGCACAATATTCAAATGAGGCATCAGTTTAAGCGTCAGTCGTTTCTGGATCGGCGGTAGTAAGAGCAGCAAACCGAGGAAATCGGTAAAGAAGCCCGGTAACAACAGCAGAAACCCGGCAATGACCAGCGAAACACTTTTGACCATCTCAGCCGCCGGGCTTTCCCCAACCGCCAGTTTTTGCTGCAATTGCATAAACGTTTTCATCCCCTGATTCTTCACCAGGGACACGCCCACACAGGAGGTGAAAACGACCAGCAGCAACGTTGTTGCGACGCCCACCACCGCAGCCACCTTGATAAATAAGGTGATTTCAATGTAAGCCAGCAGGAATAACAGTAGTAACGGTAACCAGCGCACCGCATTCTCCTTGTAATTTGGCTCCGGAAGCGCTGTCGCAGCGGCATTCCAAAACCCTGAATAAGGGCCTGCTTGGGATCTTCGCTATCAAAGAAATGCAGGCTGACTACACTGAGATGGTGCTCATTCATTATCATTTCAAGCACCAGGCCTGATTTAATTGAGCCGGTAAATGAATTGTGAGAATTCTCACAGATACTAAAAACATGCACACTAATAGGGCAGGATAGTGATCTTAGTACGTGCAATTCATCTGGAGCAGCATATGATCGCCTTCGTTGCTAAAACAACGGTTGATCGTTTTAAATTTATCACGGCAAGTAACATAATTTTAAACATCGCATAACACATTCTGTACCGAAGAGAAGGTTCTCATGTCAAACACCATTCGTATCGAGGAAGACCTGCTGGGCACGCGCGAAGTTCCGGCAGAAGCTTATTACGGCATTCACACCCTGCGGGCGATTGAAAACTTCTACATCAGCAACACCAAGATCAGCGATGTCCCTGAGTTTGTTCGTGGCATGGTGATGGTGAAAAAGGCCGCGGCTCTTGCTAACAAAGAACTGCGCACCATTCCACGCCATATTGCGGATATCATTATTCAGGCGTGCGACGAAGTGCTTGATAAAGGCAAATGCATGGACCAGTTCCCTATCGACGTGTATCAGGGCGGCGCGGGAACCTCGGTAAATATGAACACGAATGAAGTGCTGGCGAACATCGGTCTTGAACTGATGGGACACCAGAAAGGCGATTACCAGTTCCTCAATCCAAATGATCATCTGAACAAATGCCAGTCGACCAATGATGCCTACCCGACCGGTTTTCGTATCGCCGTCTACGCGTCTTTGCTAAAGCTGGTTGATGCTATTTCCCAGTTAGGGGATGGTTTTGAGCGTAAAGCGAAAGAATTTGAAAACATCATCAAGATGGGCCGCACACAGTTGCAGGACGCCGTTCCGATGACGCTCGGTCAGGAATTCCACGCGTTTAATGTGCTGCTCAAAGAAGAAACTCGCAACCTGATGCGCACCGGCGAATTACTGCTCGAAGTCAACCTCGGGGCGACGGCAATCGGTACACGCCTGAATACACCAGAAGGTTATCAACAGCTGGCGGTAGAAAAGCTGGCAGAAGTCAGCAATCTGGCCTGCGTACCGGCAGAAGATCTGATTGAAGCGACGTCAGACTGTGGCGCGTACGTGATGGTCCACAGCTCACTGAAACGCCTGGCCGTGAAGCTTTCTAAAATCTGTAATGACCTGCGTCTGCTTTCTTCCGGACCGCGCGCGGGTTTAAACGAAATTAACCTGCCGGAATTGCAGGCGGGCTCATCCATTATGCCGGCCAAAGTGAACCCGGTGATCCCTGAAGTAGTGAATCAGGTGTGTTTTAAAGTCATCGGTAACGACGTTTGCGTCACGATGGCGGCTGAAGCAGGCCAGTTGCAGCTGAACGTAATGGAACCGGTAATTGGTCAGGCGATGTTTGAGTCAGTGCATATCCTGACTAACGCCTGTTACAATCTGCTGGAAAAATGCATCAACGGTATTACTGCCAACAAAGAAGTGTGTGAATTCTACGTTTTCAATTCAATCGGCATCGTCACCTACCTTAACCCGTTCATCGGCCATCACAACGGCGATATCGTCGGCAAGATTTGTGCTGAAACCGGTAAGAGCGTCAGAGAGGTGGTGCTCGAACGTGGCCTGCTGACAGAGGCGGAGCTGGACGATATTTTCTCTATCGAAAACCTGAAACATCCGGCCTACAAAGCCAAACGCTATACCGATGAAAATGAACAGTAACAGATTTCACTGCTGACCTTTTGAGGCTCGTTGTTCTGCGGAACAGCGGGCCTTTTTACTTTGCACGACACAACAATTACACAACAATTAATTATCAATTCCTTAAGGAATGCGGGGAATAGGGACGGACAACCATGTTAATTATCGAATTTATTATCGTACTGGCGGCGATTTTCCTCGGTGCGCGCTTAGGCGGCATCGGCATTGGTTTCGCAGGCGGGCTTGGCGTTCTGGTGCTCGCCCTGATAGGCGTTAAACCGGGAACTATCCCCTTTGACGTCATCTCCATCATCATGGCCGTGATCGCCGCGATCTCGACCATGCAGGTGGCTGGCGGGATGGATTATCTGGTGCAACAAACCGAAAAATTGCTGCGCCGAAATCCCAAACACATCACCCTCCTCGCACCTGTTGTCACCTATTTTCTGACGATTATGGCGGGCACTGGCAACATTTCACTGTCAGCATTACCGGTTATTTCTGAAGTCGCCAAAGAGCAAGGGATTAAACCCTGTCGCCCGCTTTCCACCGCCGTAGTTGCTGCCCAGATAGCAATTACTGCCTCGCCGATTTCTGCCGCAGTGGTGTACATGGCTTCCACCATGGAAGGTCACGGCGTCAGTTATTTGCATCTGCTGATGGTGATGATTCCGTCCACGCTGGCCGCAGTGATCCTGATGTCACTGATTGTCAGCGCGTGCTTTGACTCGAAACTGTCCAATGACCCGGTTTATCTCAAACGGTATGAAGAAGGCCTGATCCAACTGCGTGGTAATAAAGCGCTGGAAATCAAACGCGGCGCCAAACTTTCGGTATTGCTGTTCCTGCTCGGCGTCCTGACGGTGGTCGCTTATGCGGTCATTAACAGCCCTAGCCTGGGCTGGGTCGCGCAACCTGTGATGACCACTAACAGTGCCATCCTGATTATCATGCTCAGTGTCGCCACACTAATCACCTTGCTGTGCAGTATTGATACCGACGCCATTCTGACATCCAGCACATTCAAATCCGGCATGAGCGCCTGTATTTGTATTCTCGGTGTGGCCTGGCTGGGTGACACCTTTGTGCAGGCCAATCTCAGTTGGATCAAAGAAACGGCGGGCGGATTGATCCAGGTACATCCGTGGCTGCTGGCAGTGATCTTCTTCTTCAGTTCAGCGCTGTTGTATTCGCAGGCCGCCACCACCAAAGCCCTGCTGCCGATGGCCCTGGCGCTGAGTGTATCCCCCCTGACTGCCGTAGGTTCATTTGCTGCCGTGTCAGGTTTGTTCATTCTGCCCACTTACCCGACACTGGTTGCCGCCGTGCAGATGGATGACACCGGCACCACCCGCATCGGGCGCTTCGTTTTCAACCATCCGTTCTTTATCCCCGGCACCATTGGCGTATTCCTCGCGGTACTTTTCGGATTCGGTTTCGGCAGTATTATTCTCTGACAGTTTTCCGGGGGCTGCGGCCCCTGTTAAGCACTGCGGGACTTTCTGCTCAGCGATTGGTCAGGGTATACTCACCATTCATCAACGCGCGATGGCATGACGCCGTGCGCATCTTCTGTCGATTCACTCAGTGGCTGTTCATCTGCCGCGACAAAGAGAACTGTACTCCGCATGGATCACCGCATTCTTCGAATTTTCTTCCTGCTTTGCAGCCTGTGTCTTTTGCCGTTTCAGGCGAATGCCTCTTTATTTGGCAAACCCGCCGCGGCGCAGTTTGTACCCGTCGATCAGGCATTCAGCTTTGATTTTCAGCAGCAAGGGCACGATCTCAAACTGAACTGGCAAATCCGTGACGGATACTATTTGTATCGCAGCAAAATTGAGCTGGAGCCCAAAAATGCCCGGCTGGCAGCATTCCTGATGCCAAAAGGACATGATCATCATGATGAATTTTTCGGTGACAGCGAAGTTTATGAAAATGCCCTGAACCTGACGGTTCCGTTGCGACAGGCCAGCGCTGATGCGACTGTTCGTGTTACTTACCAGGGGTGCGCCGCCGCAGGATTCTGCTACCCGCCGGAAACCCGTGAAGTGCCGCTGAATGCCGTCGCCGAACCGACGCGTGTCATCATGCCTGCACCGGATAGCGCACCGGTTATCGCGACACCTGAAAAGCTATCCACACCATTGCCGTTTTCTCCGCTGTGGGCATTGCTGATCGGCATTGGGATTGCCTTTACGCCCTGTGTTCTGCCGATGTATCCGCTGATTTCCGGCATCATTCTCGGGCGTAAGCGCCCTCACAGCATGAAACGCATTTTCCTGCTGTCGCTGGTTTACGTGCAGGGCATGGCGCTGACTTACACGCTGCTCGGCATGGTCGTCGCCGCAGCCGGTTTACAGTTCCAGGCCGCGTTACAGAGCCCGTGGGTGCTGATTGTACTTTCGATGATATTCATTGCGCTGGCCTTGTCGATGTTTGGCGTCTTCAGCCTGCAATTGCCTTCTTCGGTGCAGACCCGTCTCGCGCTGTGGAGCAATGAACAAAAAGGCGGTTCACTGCCCGGCGTCTTTATTATGGGCGCACTGGCCGGACTGATTTGTTCTCCCTGCACCACCGCGCCACTCAGCGCTATCCTGCTGTATATCGCCCAGAGCGGCAATCTGCTGTCTGGTGCAGGCACGCTCTATCTCTATGCGCTGGGTATGGGCATTCCGCTTATCATCGCCACGATGTTCGGCAATAAATTGCTGCCCCGAAGCGGGCCGTGGATGCAATATGTTAAGGAAGGGTTTGGCTTTGTCATTCTGGCGCTGCCGGTATTCCTGCTCGAACGTGTGACTGGCGATGTCTGGGGGTTGCGTTTGTGGAGCCTGCTCGGCATGGCCTTCTTCGGCTGGGCATTGCTGCTCAGCCTGAAAAGTCACCGTGGGGTGGTACGCATCCTGCAAATTGTGTTTCTTGCTGCAGTACTGATCATCAGCCGGCCGTTGCAGGACTGGGCATTTGCACCTGCGGAAAATACAATGACACAGACACATGCACTCAGTTTCCAGAAAATTCATAACGTGGCGCAACTGGATACCGCCCTTCAGGGCGCGGAGGGAAAACGTGTCATGTTGGATTTATACGCCGACTGGTGCGTAGCCTGTAAAGAGTTCGAAAAGTATACCTTCCCGGCACCAGAAGTGCAGAATGAACTGTCGGACACTTTATTACTCCAGGCGGATGTCACCCAAAATTCTCCTGAGCAGAAAGCGTTACTAACTCGTCTGAATGTTCTTGGCCTGCCGACAATTATATTCTTCGGGCCGGATGGTCATGAGTTGCCACAGTCGCGGGTTACGGGTTTTATGAATGCGAAGGAATTCAGCACGCATTTGCAGAAAGCCCGCCCGTAAACGACACTACATTTTGAAGTACGCGAATTGTGAGGAGGCAAACGTGCTACGTGAACAAGTTCTCGATAAAACCCTTAATTTCCTGGAACAACGTGGCCTTGCAACATTGTCACTGGAAACTGTCGCCGAGCTGGTTGATGTTCCGCTCATCGAATTACGCCGTTTCTGGCCGGATGCCGAAGCCCTGCTTTATGACAGCCTGCGTTATCACGGTGAGCAGATTGATATCTGGCGTCGTCAGCTGATGCTGGATGAATCGCTTTCCGCGCCACAGAAATTGCTGGCTCGTTATAAGGTACTGGATGAGCAGGTACGGCAGCAGCGCTATCCGGGATGTCTGTTTATCGCAGCCTGTACGTTTTTCCCTGACAGCGATGCACCTATTCATCAGTTGGCTCAGCAGCAAAAACGAGCCTCCTACGACTACACCTTGTCGCTTTTACAGGAAATGGGCTCGGATGATGCACAAATGGTCGCTCAGCAGATGGAACTGATCCTCGAAGGGTGTCTGAGTAAACTGCTGGTGAAGCGCCAGCTAAACGATGTGGAAGTCGCACGCCGTCTGGCAGAGGATGTTCTAAATATCGCCCGCTGCCGTGAACATGGTGCACTTTCCTGACTTACCCCTTTCGCTACCCGACGATTTCATCCTTTTTGCATGAAAAGTCAGCAAACAAACGTCTTTTATGTGTTTTAGACGACAAAGCCGTTGACGGCACATGCCCGATACGGTTTAATGCGCCCCGTTGCCCGGATAGCTCAGTCGGTAGAGCAAGGGATTGAAAATCCCTGTGTCCTTGGTTCGATTCCGAGTCCGGGCACCATTATTTAGAAGAACCCGCCTATGGCGGGTTTTTTGCTTTCCGCTAAACGTCAAAGTCTCACTTTCGTGACTTGCTTCTCACTTCTTTATTCATTTGCCCAAAATTCCCGTTTAATCCTGCTTAAAAGTTAGGCCGACGTCCGTTAACGGCCATATTCCCGCGTTTTAGACTGTTTACTTAGGCTGATAAGTATCCTCACAGCCCTACAAAAACAGGAACATCTCATGAAAATAATCAGGATTGAGGTATTGCGCGTTGCTATCCCGTTCAGCAGCGGCAGGGAAAAAATACAAGGGACTCAGACCGAGGCTTATAACGCAGCGTCTCCCGAGCTCAGCAGGATGGAAACGTTGCTGGTAAAAATCACGACTGACACAGGTCTGCACGGTTGGGGAGAAGGTTTCGGACATCTTTGTAATCCCATGACCGAAACTGCGCTGAACGATCTGGTTGGGCGTTTTTTCCTCGGCCAAACCTGCCCGCAAAGCCCGCAGGAAATTGCCGTACTGATGCAGCAGGCCGAGGTTAACTTTCATGCTTTCGGGCGAACCGGTCCCGTGATATTTGCCCTTTCCGCTGTTGATATTGCGCTGTGGGATTTACTGGCGAAATGGCGGGAACAGCCGCTTTGGCAAATGCTGGGCGCAAAACGTCAAAAAATCGGCATTTATGCCAGCCTGGTCAGTTATGGTAACCATCCTGAACGGGTAGCGGCAAAAGTGCTGAGTACTTATCGGGCGGGATTCCGCGCCATTAAGCTGCATGAAACGGCTTATCCGGCCATTGCCGCTGCCAGAGAAATATTACCTGCCGATGCTGAACTGATGATCGATGTGAACTGCCCCTGGACCGTGGAGGAGGCAGTGAAAAAGGCACAGGCTTTGCTGTCTCTTAATCTGGGCTGGCTGGAAGAGCCGGTCTGGCCACCGGATGATTTAGCCGGCCTGGCGGAAGTTCGAAAACAAGGAACGCGTATTGCTGCTGGCGAGAATGCAGCAGGCGTGCAAGGCTTCGCCGAACATTTCGAACGCGGCGCAATCGATATCGCACAGCCCAGTGTCAGTAAAGTCGGCGGTATCACTGCCATGTTGAAAGTATTTACTCTGGCTAAGCAATACCAAATCCGGGTTGTGCCGCACTGTTTTTATTATGGTGCCGGCCTGATGGCCACAGCCCAACTGGTCGCTATGCTCGATGACAGTGTAAGCCTGGAAGTGCCTTACATTCAGTGGCAAGACGCGCTTTATTCACAACTGAATTTCGAACCCTATATGCGGTTGCCGGACATACCGGGGCTGGGCTTTGAGCCGTCACTTTCCGTCATCAAGAAGTATCTCATCAGCTCGAAAACCCTTTCTCTGACTGCCGGAGCCGCTCATGCGTAAATCTAATTATCGTGTCGTGATCGCCCTGTTACTGTTCTTTGCCGGCATGCTCAATTATCTGGACCGCGCAGCGCTATCGGTAATGGCCCCCCTGATCAAGGGTGACCTGCACATCAATGATGCTCAAATGGGGATTTTGTTCAGCGCCTTCTTTATCGGCTACTGCCTGTTTTGCTTTATTGGCGGGTGGAGTGCAGACAAATTTGGTCCGCGCAAAGTCTTCGCCTTCGCTGCCGCATTCTGGTCAATATTTTGCGGTGCAACCGCGCTGGTGAACAGTTTCGCGCATTTGCTGGTCGTGCGCGTCATGTTTGGTATCGGCGAAGGCCCGATGGGGACCACCACCAACAAGTCGATTTCTAACTGGTTTCCGCGCAAAGAAGTGGGCCGCGCGGTCGGTTTTACCAACGCGGGTCAACCGTTGGGGGCGGCCATCGCCGCGCCGATTGTCGGGCTGGTCGGTCTGCATTTTGGCTGGCGTATTGCCTTCGTGGTGATTGCCGCGCTGGGCTTTGTCTGGCTTGCAGCGTGGATGACTTTTTTCCGTGATAAACCAGAACAGCATCCGCAAGTATCAGAGGAGGAAAAATGTCTGATTACCCGTGATCGCCCCGCAACACCGATCACCAACGATATCAGAGAAAAAGATGCACACAGCCTGTGGTATTACGTATTTTCCAAACCGGTGCTGGGTGTGGCTGTGGCCTTTTTCTGTTTCAACTATATCCAGTATTTCTTCCTGTCATGGCTACCAAGCTATCTCACTGATTTCCAGCATCTCGATATTAAAAGCATGAGTATTATCGGTATTTTGCCCTGGCTGGGTGCAACCGCGGGTTTCATCGGGGGCGGGATCGTCGCCGATATTCTTTTCCGACGTAGCGGGAATTTTCTCTTCTCACGTAAAGCGGTGATTTTCGCAGGTCTGATTGTGGCTGCCGGTTGTGTGCTGATGACGGCTTATACCCGCAACACCGCAGGCGCCGTAGCGCTGATTACAGTCGCCAGTATTTTTGCTTATATGACGCCACAGGCATGCTGGTCATTGTTGCAGGATATCGTTCCGGCGCACCGTATCGGAACGGCGGGTGGTTTTGTGCATTTACTGGCGAATCTGGCCGGGATTTTATCCCCGAGTATCACCGGATTTTTAATCCAGTACGGCGGGGGTTATCAGACAGCCTTCATCCTCTCAAGCGGTCTGGCGATCGTTGGAGTGATTGCAATGGCTATTCTGGTACGCCAGAGCAAAGTGACGGAATTATTTGGTAAAAAAGCACCGCCGGAAGAAATCGCAACCGGTCATTAATCCACCGGTTTTATCCTGTATGCCCTGTTCAACCTGCAATTGAATTGATACATTGCGGGTTGAACATTGAGCAGATTTATAGGATGTAAAATGCTTTCGTCAGAACTTACGCTGTTCCCCCCTGCATTAAAAGCCGGCGACACTATTGGTTTTTTCTCTGCCTCATCACCGGTGACAGCCACCGCGCCCAACCGTTATTTGCGCGGGAAGAAATTCCTGGAAGACAAAGGATTTGTGCTGAAAGCGGGCACAATGACCGGCCAATATGATCACTATCGTTCCGGCTCCATTCAGGCTCGCGCTGAAGAACTGAATCAGTTGATCCGTGATCCGCAGGTGCGTTGTGTGATGTCGACGATTGGCGGTAACAACACAAACTCCCTTTTACCTTATCTGGATTACGATGCGCTGCGTGCCGACCCGAAAATCATCATTGGTTATTCCGACACGACTGCTTTGCTGGCCGGAATTTATGCGCAAACCGGGTTAATCACCTTTTACGGCCCGGCGCTGGTGGCTTCTTTTGGCGAATTCCCGCCACTGGTTAACGAAACCTACGCGTCTTTTTCGGACATTCTGATGACGCACCACTCAGAGCCTTACCGTTATGCTTTACCGCAGCACTGGACGGACGAAAAGCTCAACTGGAATGATGTCATACCGGTCAGGGCAAAAACGTTATACGCCAATACCTGCCGTTTCCTGGGCAAAGGCCGTATTGAGGGGCGTGTCATCGGGGGTAATCTGAATACGATGTCGGGCATCTGGGGCAGCCCTTATATGCCTGAAATCCGTCAGGGCGATATTTTATTTATCGAAGACAGCCTGCATGATATCGCTACCGTTGAACGCTCTTTTTCTATGCTGAAACTGAACGGGATTTTCGACCGTGTAAGTGCCATTCTGCTCGGTAAACATGAACTGTTCGATGATGCAGGATCTGCAAGGCAACCTGCTGACGTACTGCTGGAAGTGCTTAACGGGCAAGATATTCCGCTGGTTGATGGCTTCGACTGCTGTCATACCCATCCGATGTTAACGCTTCCGCTGGGAGCCCGTATCTCTGTTGACTTCGCTGAGCGACACATTGACATTGTTAGCCAGTATCTGCGGTAATTATAAAAAATCACGTACTACTAAAAATCTGTAGGTGATTTATATTCCTTCGCCCTGTGCCTCCTACCCTCAGATGACACACCATTGCTCTGTAAACATTTACGACAGAAATCTGTTTTTAGAATTGAACGGTTTATACTGGCTGCCCTGTCGCGTGGGATATAAATGAAACATATGCGCAGGGCACACATTGTTCTCATTACATGAACATGTGTGTGAGCAGGATATTCTCAACAGGGAGGCGTAAAATAACATGAATTATCTGATTGAAAATCATATAGTCTTCAACCCTGAAGATAACTCACTTTCATTACCGGGTGATTCAGAAAACCAGATTGCCGTTTCTAACCCTGCTCGCAGAATATTATTATTGTTAATAGAACAGCAGGGTATTGTTGTAGAGCGTGAGATTTTTTTCAAAAAAGTTTGGGAAGACTATGGACTGACAGCAAGTAATAACAATCTTAACCATTGTATCAGTAAATTACGCAAAGCGATGGTGACATTAGGTTATCCTGACGAATTCATCGTTACCGTTCCTAAGGTTGGCTTTACTATTCGCAAAGAAATCATTATTGAACCTTATTTCACACATGACCTTTCTCCGGAACCCGTTCATAACAGGGAGTTCAAAACAGCGCCGGAAGTTGGGCTGACAGAAGCGATGCCGGAGGGAGAAACCAGCGTGCCGGCAGCACTGCCCCTAACGGTAAAAAAAGAATCCGACAAGCCTAAAAAGAAGCTCCGCCATGATCTGATGATAAGCCTCCTGGTGACGACAGCCCTGACTCTGAGTGCATTTCTCATTCTGTACTATGAAGTGCGTGATCCGAAAACGGAGCTGAAAGTTGCCAAAATAGGTGTCTGTGATTTGTATTCAACTGTGCCTGTAATTGTATCCCGCAAGCTCGAGTTTATTCAGCTGGCAGAGAGTTTTCTGCATAAAAATAATATTAAATGTAAACTGGGGAACATTTTCATTTTTCAAAGCGAGCGTTTTACTTCGCCTGTCAATACGGGTTCAGTCCGGGATTTCATGGCGCAGTGCATTACAGACGATAATCACAAGGCTAACATTTGCATAAGCTATTATACAAATGACAGGACCACGCATGACCAGTGATAAAAAATTCAACATCCGGGAAAATAAGATTATTATCCTGCCTTTACTTCCTGCAATCGTAATATTGATTTTAATCTTACAAGGTTATTGGGTGAAGAATGACAGGAAGGTATTTCCGGTTAACATCCCGTGTCGTGGAAATATGATTGTAGAAGCACAATATGATAATCAGAGAGCCAAAATGGTAACGACTCTCTACTTCAGTTTTCTTGACGGACACAAAATTTTAGTTTCACTGAGTGGGACAGGTTATTTATATGACAAACAAGGGAATATTACACAACGAAAAACACTGCTGAGGAATATTTATTATGACTACATTCACGAAGGCAAATCCTCCGGCACATATTCGCTCACCAGTACCCAGATAAATATCGACAGTGTAGACAATATGGACTGGAAAATGTCGTCTCTTCTGCTGATGAACAGTTTTTTTCTGACCGGCCACACTGATACACTGGCACTGAAGAAATATGACGATAACACCCTGTTGATTGAAAGCAATCAGTCTCCGGTTACGCTGTGCGTCTTCAAAAAAGGTATTTAAATACAACCTGATGCCAGCACGTCATCTATTTATAGTAAAGGTACAGTTGAAACCCGCAGGCCTGCGCATAACGAGACAAGGTGCAAAAACTGGCCTGCGCCGGCCGCTTTTCAAGGCGGGTAATGGCGGGTGGCGTGACGCCAAGCCGCCTGGCCAGCTCTGTTTTACTCAGCCCTGCATCTTCACGCAGTGTTTGCAGCAAGGCGTGAATTTGAGTTTCTGCGATAAGTTCCGGCGCCTGAGCCGAATAAACCGGTTCCTCGAGTGCCTGCGCCCGCAATTTTGCCGTTCTTAGCATATCGTTCTCCCTTTTTAAGCTGGCGTCAGTAATAGTTGATCTTGACGATCACCGACGCATCAAACTGCCCGAGAGAAAGTGTTTTTCCCGGGATCGCACTCAGTTTTGCTGTAAAGTTTTTAGTCACTTCATTCACATTGTTCAGTTCCGCAAAGTTATCGTAGCGGTTGAACGTGATGGCCTTATCCTGGTCGTTGTAGAGCATCAGCTTCGCGCCATTGGCGAGGTCAATTGCCGTGTTATCCAGCAACGGGCTGGCGGTAGAAAATTCCGCCTGCAGTGAGAAGTTATCCAGGCACCCTTGTTTTACCGCTTTAATAGCAAACGGCAGTGAAACGCCGGACGATCGGGACAACGTTGTACTTTGAATTGCACCGAAATCGACAATCTGTGACTCAGGATAAACTTTCAGATCAGAGCCACAGGCCAGAAAACGGATCCCCTGTAAACCCGATAAGTTGTATTTGAGGTTTTTTGCACCCGGCGTTTTGTTGATACCGCGGCTGCCATCGAGCTGGAATACCGTGAACTGATCAGCTCCCTGATAATGCCCGCCGGAAGGCGCATTCCCGCTGACTTTGATATACAAACGGAATGTGACATTCACCGTCACATTCTGCCCTTTCTTGATCGGTGTGCTGTTGGTGCTCAGTCGCTGTTCGTTCTGCTCCAGATCCTGCCCGTTATAACTGACGCCAAGCAGTAACCCCTCGCCAATCGACTGGGATTTAGGATTAAAGTAGAAGTGTACGACGTCAATGATCGAGCCCAGCACATTGTCGCAATAGGCCGTGACATTGATGTCATTGGATTCCCAGACTTTCGTTCCTGGTGGCACGTTGGCCGGAATCGCCAATTGCCCGACAGGAATGGCCGGTTTGTCGACTATTCCGCTACCTTTCTCGACACAATCGAGCGCCAGCACGCTACGGGAAAAAAATAACAGCAGCAGGAGCAATATCATCCGGCCTGCCTGAAATCTGCAAATACCAGCCATCACCACTCCTTAATGTTTCGCGTCTTTGCTGATGCGCTGACATTGTTGGGTCTGACAGCGGTACTCATTTACCTGCAATCCGCCGTAATCATCCATGTAACCCAGACTGTATTGCTGGCTAACATACTGACCACCAATAAGATTTTCCGTGGAAAGCGGTGCCAGCATTACACTGTCAAAACCGGGAATATTGCCTTTGTTATCTTTGCCCAGATAGCCAACGGTGATATAAAACGGCGTCGGATTGGTCAGTTTTAATCCGTCACTGAGACGGCTAACCTGCAGTTGCTCCTGCCAGTTGCCTTTCACCAGACTTCTTATTTCCGCCGGACGGAAAAACAGCTTCACCCGACTTTGGATCGCCACCTGCATCACGTTTGCCATATCACTTTTTGGCGGCACTTCACGCACGTTAAAGTAAAAAAGGGATTCGCGATCTTTCGGCAGACCGGCGGTTTCAGGTAACCGCAGAATGCGGATCTGGCTTTTCTGACCTGCATCAATACGCTGCATTGGCGGTAACGCCACCAGCGGCGAAGTGACTTTTTCGCCTTGTGCATTCTCCAGCCAGACCTGCGCCAGATACGGTAAATCTTTGCTTTGGTTTTCCAGCATTACGCTGACGGATTTATCACTGGCGTTATAAATGATGCGCGTCCGGTCCAGATTAACGGCAGCAAAAACCGGATAAACGGCCCCCGTCATCAGCAGTAATGTTGCCCAAAACCGTAATAAATGCTTGTTCATCCTGTTATTCCTTCCCTGAGCTGTTTGGGTGAAATTGTTGTTCAAAGATTAAGTGCATGGCAGCAATACCTGCCCTGAGCGGGTAACGGGCTGCGGCAGTACCTGAATCTGACACTGCTGTTCGTCTCCCCAGTGGACGGTCAAAGATTTCTCTCCTGAGACCCCGGCCAGATAAGCCAGACCGCCGTCGCCGACAAGCCCCGCCTCAAAACCTGAACTGTTGTCCGTTACGGCAGCGCCCAGCGGCGGGTAACTGCCATCTTTAAGGCGGATCACTGCCATCAGCCGTTCGCCCTTAATGGCGCGGATTTTGCGAAAGCCTATTGCACCTTCCGTCAGGGTTTTGCTGACCACCGAGCTGTAAACTTCCACGTCGTCCGGCAAATGGTTCACATCAACACGGATATCGGAGGTCTGGTAGCTGGACACGCCGTTGACGACTGCAATACCGTAATCGTTGGTGACTGACGCACCGTCGCTGATCGGAATGCCTTTTACGCCGGCCGACACCATCATGCGTGGCTCGCTGCCTGCGCTGCTCTGATGCAATGCTGCACCCGCAGCCGTCGCGGTAAACGAGCCATACCAGTTGGCGTTCACCGAGCGGTAATCGTTATTTTTCACGCTGCCGTTCGCGCCAAACTGGCCGTACGGCGACATGTGCTGGTAGTTGGCGCGGAACACGCCGTTGCCTTTTTGCAGATCCGGGCTGCTCCCGCCCGCGCCCACACGCCAGCTATTGTTCGGATCCTGGCTGTTGTAATACGACGCCGTTTGCGAGAAACCACTTTGCGAATCCTGCTGGGCGTCGTAACTGATTTGCTGCCCTGACGACAGCGGCAAACTGAACGACAGAAACATCTGGTTCTCATCGGTATCACGGTAATTCAGCTTGCTGGCGGAAAAGGTGGCTGAGATGCCGGTAAAGCGGCCGATATCGAAAATCTTGCTGACCGATACGCTGTAATTATTACTCGCACTCTCATTCCAGTAGACTTTGTGCGTCGCCGAGAGATAGAGCGTGATGGCAGGCCAGGACAGGTACTGATTGGCCGTCACGGTGTATGTTTGTTTGTCATCGCGGGAGTAACCGTCACCATTTACCTTGTCCAGGAACTGGCTGAACGACATAAACGTTTTCTCCGAGAAGCGATATCCGGCAAACGTAATCTGACTGCCGGTCGAGTCAAACCGCTTGGAATAGTTGGCGCGGTAACTCAGTCCGGTTTGTTTCCCTGCCACCGGCACGGTTGCCGAGGAACGCGTAACATCAAAAGACACGGCGCCGAGTTTTTGCAAGTTTTGCCCAACACCGATGGCCTGCGCCTGATAATTCCCGGTGGTGGTGATCAGACCGCCATACAACGAGAAATCATTCAGCGCCCCCCAGGACATTTCGCCGCTGTAAAAACCCGGCTGTAAGACGTGATTGCTGCTGCCGGTGGTCGGTTTGCCCATTGCGGTTTTGAAACGTACCTGACCTTTGCGGGTCAAAAACGGAATGGTCGCGGTGGTCACCTGATAAGTCGTCACGCTGCCATTTTCTTCTTCAATTTTGACGTCCAGTGCGCCCTGTACCGCTTCGGTCAGATCCTGAACGACAAAGGGACCCGGTGACACGTTGGTCTGATAGATCACCCGCCCGTTTTGACTGATGCTCACTTTGGCATTGGTTTTGGCGATGCCCGTAACCTGCGGCGCATACCCTCGCAGCGACGGCGGTAACATACGCTGATCGCTGTTGAGCGAAACCCCGAGAAAACGGAATGAATCGAAAATATCTGAACTGAAATAGGTCTGCCCGCCGGTCAGGCGTGCGCCAATAGAAGGCAGTGCGCGGTACAAATAAGTCTGCGTCCAGGTGAACTTATCACTGGCCGGCGTACCTGTTGTACGCGACGAAGAATATTGATAATCGGCACGGGCACGCCACGGCCCGAAGTTAAAACCGGTGGTGCCGTAACTGCTGAAACTGGTGGTGCTGTCGCCAGACTGCGGCATGTATTTGCTGCCGAGCAGATTGTAATCGAGTAATGCACCGTTGACGCCATCATCCCACTGCGAAGGCGGCACCCAGTTTTGATCATGAAAGGTCAGCCAGGCCTGCGGAATGCTGATGTTCAGCGTTTGTCTTTCCTGATCGTAACGTGCAGTGACTTCCTGCTGCTGATCGAGTGATGTGCATTTGCCGTGATGCCACAAAGTCAGTTTTTCGCGCGCGTCTTTGGTGAGATCGAATTTATCTACCAGTGAAGGCGGTAAACACAGACGGCTGTTTTTCTTATCCGCAGCGGGAACATAGTGAATCACGCTTTGTTCGCCGAGCGTGCGACCATTGAGCACCACATCCAGCAGGTATTCGCCGGGCGCGATATAATCAGCAACCTGAAATCGTGAAAGATCGACATTATTGCGATCGGCAGAATCAATGAAGTTAACGTTAAATTCCACTGCGAAGCTTCTGACTGAAATAAAGCATCCCGACAGAAGAAAAATAAACCATAAGGCACTCTTCATTTCAGCCGATGTTCTATTCATCGCAAACGACATAATAAAATCACTTCTTACGAAAATAGTCATCCACACCATTCCCCGGTGCGGGCACAACCGAAAAAATAAAGGGGAGAGAACTCCCCTAAATAGCAGCGATATTTATTTGTAATTCAGCGCGTAAGTCGCCTGAGAAACGATCGTACCTGTTGAAACAGGCTGAGAGTTAGCTTCCACACGGGCGGCAAATACCAACTCATTATTCCCTGTGACCAGGTTTATATCTTTCGAGGTGTCACCCACTTTGAGCAGGTCACCGTTGGCGTCAATCAGGCGGATGCCCGCACCCTTTGCACTGCCGGTGTTAGCCAGTAATTCGGAGGCACTGCTGTCAGGCGTACCGGCAAAAGAAACGGCAACTTTGGACATCGCCGGATATTCCACTGCGCCCGCAGTCTGTGCGGTCAGATTGCAATCCTGCAAATGAATAGTGTAATTCACATTTTGAGAGTATTTATTGCCGCTTTCGAGCACCTTATTCGCAACCTGTCCCATGTTTACATTAATGTCTTCATCACCTGCTGCAATTGAGCAAGGTGCATTAATCACCGTCCCGGTAAAGTGAATACGGCCTGAACCCTGATCGGTTCCTGTCGGAGGTGTAGTATCATCCGCAAAAGCCGATACAGAAATAAAGGCAGATAAAGCGATAATCAGTGTCTTTTTTTTGGCGTTAAACATAATGAGTCCTTGAGATTTAACGGTAGCTATTAAGCGTTAAGCAGCTTTTAAGCGATATTTTTCGCTGTACCGAAGAGAGCACCCCTCTCTTGCCAGATCAATATACTGA